>JBAZBG010000156.1:0-5966 GCA_041671585.1 Arenimonas sp.
CGATCCCGAACGGTTCGGCGTGGTCCTCGCCACAAGCTTCGGATTGCCCGCGCATGTCGTTGAATCCGAGGCCGAGGGACTGCAGTGGCTGCGCGCGCTGCAAGCCGGCGCCGCGCGCTAGCGTCGCCAGCGCCTGAGTGATACTACTTCCCGAATGACCGAACACCCAGGGAGATCGCATGATTCTCGTCCTTGTACTGGTGGTGCTGGCGCTACTCGCCTGGGCCATCTTCGCCTTCAACCGCCTGGTGCGCCTGCGCAATCAGGTCCGCGCCGGCTGGAGCGACATCGACGTGCAGCTGATGCGCCGCCACGACCTGGTGCCGATGCTGGTTGAAACCGTGCGCGCCTATGCCGGGCACGAGAAAACGCTGTTCGAACGCGTGACCGCCTTGCGCACCGAAGCGGTGGCGGCGCACTCGCCCGCGCGCCTGGCTGCGATCGAAGCGCAGCTGGAACACGACGTCGGCCGCCTGCTCGTGCTCAAGGAGGCTTACCCCGAACTCAAGGCCAGCGAGAACTTTCTCCGCCTGCAGCGCGACCTGGTCGATGTCGAAGACCATCTGCAGTACGCCCGCCGGTTCTACAACGGCGCCGTGCGTGAGCTCAACGACGGCGTGCAGCGGTTTCCGGATCTGCTGGTGGCGAACACCTTCGGCTTCAAGCAGGCCGAATTCTTCGAGGCCGCCGACGGTGCCAGCAACGCGCCGAAAGTGGAGATGACGCCGTGAACCGGTGCTACCTGCCCATGCTCGTGCTGCTTGGCTGGCTGGCGATGGCAGCTCCGGCAATCGCCGATGAGCGCATCCTCAGCTACGACAGCAATCTGGCAATCCAGGCCGATGGCAGCCTGGATGTGACGGAAAACATTCGTGTCCGTGCCGAAGGCGTCAACATCCGCCGGGGCATTTACCGCGACTTCCCGACCCGCTATAAGGATCGCTACGGCAACCGGGTCGTGGTCGATTTCGAACTGCTTGGCGTGCAGCGCGACGGCCGCGACGAGCCCTACTTCACCGAGCGCCTGAGCAATGGCGTGCGCATCAATACCGGTAACGACGACTTCCTGCCGACACCCGGCGATTTCACCTTCACCATCCACTACCGCACCACCCGCCAGCTGGGATTTTTTCCCGACCACGACGAGCTGTACTGGAACGTGACCGGCCTGGGTTGGAGTTTTCCCATCGACGCAGCGCAGGCCAGCGTTACGCTGCCGGCGCCGGTGCCGTCGACCGCGCTCAAGCTAGACGCCTACACGGGATACGCCGGCGAGAAAGGTCGCGATTATCAAGCATTATCGGCCGCGCCCGGCACGGCCGCATTTCGAACCACGCGTAGCCTCGCGCAGGGCGAAGGGCTGACCATCGCGGTCGGCTTCCCCAAGGGCATGATCGCCGAGCCGACGGGCGCGGATCGTTTCCGCTGGTTCCTGCGCGACAACCGCGGCGTGCTGATCGGCCTGGCCGGCCTCATCCTGCTCAGCGCCTTTTACGCGTGGCGCTGGGTCCGCGTCGGTCGCGATCCGCACGCCGGCCCGATCTTTCCGCACTACCAGCCGCCCGACGGTTTCGCACCCGGCGAACTGCGCATGTTGCGGCGCATGAGCAACGACAAACTGTGCTTCGCCGCCGATGTGGTCGACATGGGCGTGCACGGATTCCTGCAGATTTACCAGGGCAAAGGCAGCGACGGCTGGCGCCTGGTGCGCGAGCCCGGCGCCAGTCTGGAGCGCCTCAGTGCCAGCCAGCGGGCGCTGGCCGCGCAATTGTTCAAGGGTAGCAGTGAGATTGAATTGAAGAACACCGAAGCCTCACGCGTCAGCGGCGCGCTGGCGATGCATGGGGCGGAAATGTCGAAACATCTCAAGCCCCGCTACTTTCAATCCAACAGCAGCAGCCTGGTGCTGGGCGTTCTGTTTTCGCTGCTGGTTGGCCTGATCGCCTTCGCGGCGTCGGGCGGCAGTGGTATTCCCGCGCTGATCGTTTTGGGCGTGCTCGGACTGATCTTGCACGCCGTGTTCGCACGCCTGTTGAAGGCGCCCACGCTGGAAGGCCGCAAGCTGCTCGACGAAATCGAAGGCCTGCGCATGTACATGGGCGTTGCCGAGCGCGATGAATTGAAATCACTGCAAGGGCCGGGCGAACCACCCGCGCTCGACGCAAAACGATACGAGGCCCTGCTGCCCTACGCCATGGCGCTGGAAGTGGAGCAGGCGTGGACAAGGAAGTTCACCGATGCGGTAGGCGAAGCCACCGCGCAGCAGAGCTCGCCGAGCTGGTACCACGGCAGCGGCACGGCCAGCAGCATGGGCCTGGCCAGCATTGGCAGCTCCCTGGGCAGCGCACTGACGCAGCAGATTTCCGCGTCGTCGACGCCGCCGGGATCGAGCTCGGGCGGGGGCGGCGGCGGGTCGTCTGGCGGGGGCGGCGGTGGTGGCGGGGGTGGCGGGCGTTAGTGGTGCCGGACCCTACCGGGCACCGGTGTTCGATATTGAGGTAAATATCGTTCAGCGATAACTACATTGCTGTTTTACGATAATACTGATATCGTCCAGCAATACTTCCAGCCCGGAGACCCGCCATGCTCCAACCCTACTCCGCCGCGCTCAGCGCTTCGCGGGTCCTCCTTTCGATCCTGCGCGCCTTCAACCTGATCATGGGGGTGATGCTGGTCGTCGCCCTCCCGGCCAGCTTCTTTTTCGAGCCCACCTTCCAGGAGTTTTTCAGCAAGCGGCCGCCGCGCATCGACACAGCGTGGCTCATGCCGGTGTTGCGGATCTGGCTCGTGCTGGCGCTGCCGATGGTGGCAGCGGTGCATGTGTCGCTATCGCGCCTGCTGGACATCGTGAAAACGGTTCGTTCCGGTGACCCCTTCGTTCCGGAAAACGCCGTGCGGCTCAAGACCATCGCCTGGTGTCTGCTGATCAATGAGCTGCTCCGCCTGACGTTCGGAATGCTGGCGGCGGCGATGAACGCCGCGGGCTCGAATATCAACTGGGACTTCTCCGCGACCGGATGGCTGGCCGTGGTCCTGGTGTTCGTGCTTGCGCGGGTCTTCGAAGAAGGCACGCACATGCGCGAAGACCTGGAAAGGATGATCTGACATGGCCATCTTCGTGACCCTGGACGACGTGCTTCACGATCGACGCATGACCCTCACCGAATTGTCCGGAAAGGTTGGCATCACCCTCGCCAACCTGTCGATCCTGAAGACAGGCAAGGCACGCGGTATCCGCTTCGCGACGCTCGAGGCAATCTGCGAGGCACTCGACTGCCAGCCCGGCGACCTGCTGCAGTTTCGCCAACCGACGGCCGGGGATGACACCGATTGCATGGACACCCTCGAAGCCGGACGAACACGGGGCGAGCCGTGACTCCTGTCCGCCTCGGCATTCGGGAGAACCTCGGCCAGTTTTCACTGCTGGTCGTGGTCAATGCCTTCGTCGGCGCGATGGTGGGCATGGAGCGCACCATCCTGCCACCGATCGCCGAGCAGGAATTTCACCTTGCCGCGAAAACCGCGGTGCTCTCCTTCATCGTCGTCTTCGGCATCACCAAGGCGCTAACCAATTATCTTGCCGGTCGTCTTTCCGATCGCTTCGGACGTAAGCACGTGCTGGTCGGCGGCTGGATCGTGGCGGTTCCGGTGCCCTTCCTGCTGATGTGGGCGCCGAGCTGGACGTGGGTGCTGGTCGCAAATGCCTTGCTCGGCATAAGCCAGGGCCTGACCTGGTCGACCACGGTCATCATGAAGATCGATCTCGCCGGCCCGCACAAGCGCGGGCTGGCCATGGGGCTCAACGAGTTCGCCGGATATTTCGCGGTTGCCGCGAGTGCACTCGCAACCGGCTACATCGCCGCGCAGTACGGCTTGCGTCCTGAACCGTTTTACCTCGGCGTCGCGTTCGTCGCCGTCGGCCTGCTGCTCTCGGTCCTGGCGGTTCGCGAGACCACCCACCACGTCGCCGCCGAGGCGAAGCTGCACGATGCAACGGCCACCGACAGCGCACCAACGCAGCGCGAGATTTTCTGGCGAACCTCCTTGCACGACAAGGATTTGTCGAGCGTCAGCCAGGCGGGCCTGGTCAACAACTTGAATGACGGCATGGCCTGGGGACTGTTCCCGCTGTTCTTCGCCGCCGCCGCCATGAACCTCACGCAAATCGGCACGCTCGCCGCTATCTATCCCGCCACGTGGGGCATCGGGCAATTATTCACCGGCGCGTGGTCGGACCGCGTCGGGCGCAAGTGGCTCATCGCTTCGGGCATGTGGGTACAGGCGGCGGGGATCGTGCTTATCGTCGTCGCAAATGGATTCTCGGGCTTCGCCACGGGCGCCGCCCTGCTCGGCATCGGCACGGCGATGGTCTATCCGACCCTGCTGGCAGCCATCGGCGATGTGGCGCATCCCACCTGGCGAGCATCGGCGGTGGGCGTGTATCGCCTCTGGCGGGATCTGGGTTACGCCGTCGGCGCGCTGTTGGCTGGCATCACCGCCGACCTGTTCGGGTTGTCGGCAGCGATGTGGCTGATTGCCGCGCTGACCTTCGCTTCGGGCCTCGTCGTGGCAGTGCGTATGCGCGAAACATCGCGGCGCGCAATCACCGGCGAGCCGACTCGCGACGCCTGACCCGGGCGTCTACTCGCGCAGGCCTTGCAGATAGTCGACCAGCGCATCGATCTGTGCCGCGGGCAGCGCGGCATAGGTCTGTTTCGCGCTGAGCGCGCGCGGCGACAGGTCGTCCTTGATCGCGTCGTCGGCGACGATCCATTGGCGGATTTCCTCGCGCGACAGGCGGCTGCCGACGCCGTCGAGCGGACTGCGCGGGTTGCCCTGTCCGGCGATCGAATGGCAACGTGCGCAACGCTGTTCGTCGAACACGCTGCGCCCGGCTACGGCAGCCTGAACCTCGTTGGCGGCCCGAACCCCGTTGGCGACAACCACCGGCGGCGGCTCGGCCATCGCCGGGGACGGCCGCGTCCGGTTCTGTACCAGCGCGAAACCGACCGCAAGCAGCAGCACCGCGGCACCGGTGAGCAGAGCGAGCAGACGAGCCCAGCGTTCGCGCATGAAAATCCCCCTTGTCAGGCCAGATCGAAAATTTCCGAATGGAGCTGGCGCAGCGGCACGCCCAGCGCCTCCAGGTTGCGTTCCACCAGGCGGATCATCGGATCGGGCCCACAGACCAGGAAGTGCAGTCCGGTGGACTCGGTCGGCAGGTGTCGCTGCATCACCTCCAGATCGATGAAACCGTGTTCGCCCGGCCAGCCCTCTGGCGGCTCGCTCAGCACGTGCACCAATCGCAGGTCGAGCTGCGTGCGCAACGCATCGAGTTCCTCACGAAATACCACGCGATCCCAGCGCCGGTTGCCGTAGAACAGCCACAGCAAACGCCGATCGCCACGGTCGGCCAGCGCCCTCAGCATGCTGACGATGGGCGCGATGCCGACGCCGCCGGCGACGAACACAAAACCGGTCGCGTGCGGATGCGCGTCGATGCCGAAGATGCCATAGGGCCCGTCGACGTACGCGATTTCGCCAATACCGATCTGGCCAACCGTGGCGGTGAAATCGCCCAGCGCCTTGATGGTGAATTGCAGCGGCCCGGGCCGCGTCGGGCTCGACGAAATCGAGAACGGATGCTCGCGCAACGCGAACGGCGAGGCGCGCAGGCTGACCCAGGCGAATTGTCCAGGACGATAGTCGAAGGCGGGTGGATGCTCGGGTTGCAGCGACAAGGTCCAGCTTCGTCCGGGTTCCTGGCGCACGTCGACCACGCGGTAGGGCTGCTGCCGCAAGCGCCATGGCCGCAGCACGCGCACCCACACGATCAACCAGATCCACGACAGCGCCAGCGCGCCCCAGAGCCAGCGCTTCAGCGGCGAGGTCAGGTAGCTGCCGCTGCCCTCGACGTGCAGCAGGCCGAGCACGACGCCGGTGACCGCCAGCACCCCATGCCAGCG
>JBAZBG010000157.1:0-5960 GCA_041671585.1 Arenimonas sp.
GGCAGGCGGCGCCGATCTCCATCACCGTGGAAGGCGCCAACATCATGACCCGCAGCCTGATGATCTTCGGACAGGGCGCGATCCGCTGCCATCCGTGGGTGCTCAAGGAAATGCAGGCCGCGCAGAACCCGGACCCGGCGGCGCGCCTGCAGGATTTCGACACCAACCTGTTCGGCCATATCGGCTTTGCGATTTCCAATGCCTGGCGCAGCTGGTTCTTCGGCTTCACTGCCGCGCGTCTCGGCAGCGCACCGGGCGACGACTACACGCGTCGTTACTTCCGCAAGCTCAATCGCTATTCGGCATGCCTGGCCTTGCTCGCCGACACCTCGATGCTGCTGCTCGGCGGCAAGCTCAAATTCAAGGAAAAATTGTCCGGTCGCCTGGGCGACGTGCTCAGCCAGTTGTACCTGGCCAGCGCGATGCTCAAGCGTTATGAAGACGAAGGTCGCCCGGCCACCGAGCAACCGCTGCTGGCCTGGGCCTTCCACGACTCGATGCACAAGATCGAATTGGCGATGATCGGCGTGATCCGCAACTTCCCGATCCGGCCGGCGGCATGGCTGCTGGGAGCGCTGGTGTTCCCGTGGGGTCGCCGCGCGCAGGCGCCGTCGGATCGCCTGGGCCATCGCGCCGCGGCGCTGCTGATGACGCCTTGCGACGCCCGCGACCGGCTGGCCGACGGCGTCTTCCTGACCCCTTGCGAAAACAATCCGGCGGGCCGGATCAACGCCGCGCTCGCCACCGTGATCCTGGCCGAGCCGGTGGAGCGCAAGTTCCTCAAGGCGCTCAAGAACAGCGATATCGAAGCGCTCA
The DNA here is from genome assembly GCA_041671585.1 of Arenimonas sp. Classification (GTDB taxonomy): domain Bacteria; phylum Pseudomonadota; class Gammaproteobacteria; order Xanthomonadales; family Xanthomonadaceae; genus Arenimonas. Next base: position 817 of record JBAZBG010000157.1, read on the forward strand.
CCTTCCCCGAGCAATTGCTCGAGGGTGTCCGCGAGGGCTGGATCACGCCAGAGGAAAAAGCCCAGCTGGAGGAACTGCGCGAGCTGACCTGGGATGCGATTTCGGTCGACGATTTCGATTCCGCCGACCTGGAGTCCGCCTCGCTGCATCGCCAACAGCACCTGCACCGCGCGGCCTGACGCGGGAGTCCGGCGATGAGCAAGCTACTCGCCTTGTGGCGGCGTTCGTCGCGTTGGCCGCTGGGCAACTGGCTGTTCACGCGCGCGGTCTGTTTCAAGGCGCCCTACTTCGGCAGCATTTCACCGCTGATCGTGACGCTGGAAAACGGGCGCTGCGAAGCCGTGATCAAGGACCGGCGACGCGTGCACAACCACATCGGCACCGTGCACGCGATCGCCCTATGCAATCTCGCCGAGCTCACCGCCGGCGTGATGACCGATGCCAGCCTGCCGCCGGGCATGCGCTGGATTCCGAAAGGCATGACCGTGCAATACCTGAAGAAGGCCAGCGGTGTATTGCGCGGCGTGGCGACGCCGGGCATTCCGCTGGTGACCAGCGCGGCTGCTTACGATCTGCCGGTGAACGTGGATGTGTTCGACGCGGCTGGAGAGCGCGTGTTTTCCGCCCAGATCGGGATGTGGCTGAGTCCGGCGCCGGCGCGCTAGACCGCCTGGGAACGCCGGGGACTGTCAGTCAGCGTGCGGCCGCGCGCCGGGCTTCGCACCTCCGGTTCATGTGGCCCGCTAGTGCCGGACAACCGTGGGCTTCGCCGTGCCGGTTTCAATCCGTCGCAATTGTTCATGCAGGTACTGCGCTGAATCGACCGTGCGGCCATCGGCAAATCGGATCTGGTATTTCTTGCCGCTCATCGACGAGCCGGTCGCACACAAGCGAATGAAATCCTCCGCGGTCTTGACCCGTTTACCCACGTTCTTCCATTTCAGGCGCAGGTGATCGGCTGCGCGCACGGCATCGTGCTCGCTGCCATTGCGAATGAACACCGCTCCCGGCAAGTGCTGCACCGAAGCGATCAGCGCTTCGATCTTTGCCGTCTCGGTCATGGGTTTTTCCAACTGCGCGACGGCCGTCAGCGGCAGTAACAGGGCAAGCATCAAGGCCAACAGGTACTTCATCGATCGGTTCACCAGGCAAGGTAATTGCCGACAAGCTTAGCGGCAGCGGGCTGAAGCGCCCCGAAACCGTTCAGCGCGATTCAGCGGGCAGCCGGGCTTGCTCGCGGACCACGCGCCAGGCGCCAAAGGTCATCGCCGCGGCGATCAACACGCCGCCGCCGAACACGACCGAAGAACCGAACGCGGAAAGGCCCTTGTGCACCCAGCTGAAAGCCAGGTCGCCGCCGCGGTAGATGACCGTGTCGATCGCCGCCTTGGCCTTGTAGCGGGACTGCCGGTCGACCCGCGTGTAGATGGTTTCGCGCGCCGGCTTGCCCAGGGAAAACTCGCCGGCCCGGGTGGCGATCTGCACCACGGCCACCCAGACCGGCAGCGGCGAAGCCGATAGCAGGGCGAAGCCGGCAAGCACGGCCAGCGCCGGGATCATCAGCGCCGGCCCGACGCCGTAGTTGGTCAGCACGCGCCGGGTCAGGAAAACCTGGATCACCAGGGTCAGCAGGTTGATCCACAAATCCAGGTTGGAATAGAAACGGGTCCGGAACGCGTCTTCGGCGAGCAGCTGCGCGATCTCGCGTTGCTGGTTGTAGAGGATGGTGCCGACGCCCACGCCGAAGAACATCAACACCGTCAGAGCGCGCAACAAGGGATCGCGGGCAATCAGCCGCAAGCCTTCCAGTACGCGGCCGCCCATCGCGTCGTCATCCGAACGACCGCGAGTACGCTCGGCCTGCCGGGCCCACTCGGCCAGGCGCAGGATGCAGACCAGACAAATGGCGAGGCAGACGATCGACAGCAGCATCATGTTGGCGACGCCCAGTTCGACCACCAGCGACCGCGTCAACCACGGCCCGGTCAAGCCGCCGAGCGTGCCGCCGGCGCCGATGTACCCATAGACACGTTTGGCCTCCGCGTTGCTGAAGACATCGGCCATGAAGCTCCAGAACACCGATACCGCGAACAGGTTGAACACCGCCACCCAGATAAAAAACAAGGCGCCACGGCCGGGCATTTCGCGGAAGAAGGCCACATAGAAGCCGGCCAGGCAGGCAATAAACAGCAGGTAGACCACGGGCAGGAATACCCGGCGCCGAAACCGGCTGACCAGCCAGCCGTAAGCCGGCTGCAAAAGCACCATGCAGACGAAGGTGCCGGTGAACAAAGCCTGCAGCGTGAAATCGCCCAGTGCGATGCCGCGTTCGGCGAACCAGGCGATCATCGCGGGCGAAAACACCGCCTCGACATCCGCGGCGGCGCCCATCGCGTCGCGAACCGGACGCAGCACGTAGTACCCGGTCAGCAGGAAAAAGAAATAGAGGAAGGACCACAGCAGCGGCGGAAACTCGCGCAGGGCCGCGCGGAGCCGCAGCGCGTGTTGTGACAGGCTGATCGACTCGGTCATGCGAACCCCTCGGTGACGCCGCACAATAGCCAATGCGCGCGCCGGCTGCCAGCGCCGGCGCCCCTGAGTATTTGCTCTACACCACCGGCCTAGCCTCGAACGATTACCGAATGAAGACACGTCCCGTGTACGACTACATCATCGTGGGTGCAGGTTCCTCAGGCTGCGTTCTGGCTAATCGACTCAGTGAAGACCCGGCAGTCCGGGTTCTGCTCCTCGAAGCGGGCCCAAGCGACTGGCATCCGTTCGTGCACATGCCCGCGGGCCTGGCCAAGCTGATCGGCCAGAAGGGCGTGAACTGGGATTACAACACCGCGCCCGAGCCCCGCCTGGGCGGCCGGCGCTTGTGGTGGCCGCGAGGCAAGGTACTGGGTGGTTCCAGTTCGATCAATGCCATGTGTTACATCCGCGGCCACGTCCGTGATTACGACGAATGGGCCGATCTGGGCGCGGATGGCTGGTACTGGGACAACGTGCTGCCCTATTTCAAGCGCTCGGAGGGCAACTCCCGCGGCGCCAGCAAGCTGCACGGCGGCGACGGTCCGCTTGGCGTGTCCGATCCGCGCTACCAGAATCCGCTGTCGCCGGTGTTCATCGAAGCCGCGCACCAGGCCGGCTGGCCGCTGACGGACGACTTCAACGGCGAGTCGCAGGAAGGATTCGGCTGGTATCAGACCACCACCCGCAATGGCGCGCGCAGCTCGGCGGCCGAGGCCTTCCTGAAGCCGGTCCGCGGCCGAAAAAACCTGAAGGTGATCACCGGCGCGAGTGCGTCGCGGGTGACGTTCGACGCCGACGGCCGCGCCAATGGCGTGGTCTATTCGGTGGCCGGCAAGGGCGCCTACTGCGAAGGCGCCAGCCGCGAGGTCCTGCTTTGCGGAGGCGCGTTGAATACGCCGCAGCTGCTGATGTTGTCCGGCATCGGGCCGGCGGCGCATCTGCGCCAGCACGGCATCGAGGTGCGCGTCGATCTGCCGGGAGTGGGCGGCAATCTGCAGGATCACCTGGACGTGTGCACCATGCAGCGCTGCACGCAGCCGATCACCTACGACAAGACCAACGATGTCCTGATCGGTCTGCAGTACTACCTGTTCAAGCAAGGTCCGGGCACCAGCAATATCGCCGAGACCGGTGGCTTCCTGCGTTCGCGATTTGCCGAGGACGAACGGCCGGACGTGCAGTTTCATTTCGTGCCTGCGCAACTCGACGATCACGGCCGCAACCACCTGCCGGGCTACGGTTACACGGTGCACTCCTGTTACCTGCGCCCGAGGAGCCGCGGCCGGGTCTCGCTGGTCAGCAACAATGCGGCGGACAAAGTCCGCATCGAAGCGGCGTACCTCAGCGATCCGGAAGGGCGCGACCAGAAGATGATGGTTGAATGCGTGCGCCTGGCCCGGGAAATCTTCTCCCAGCCGGCGTTCGCGCCCTACCGTGGCGAGGAAATATTCCCCGGCGACAAGGTGCAGGACGAAGCCGGAATCGTCGATTTCATCCGACGCAAAGCCGAGTCGATCTATCACCCGGTCGGCACCTGCAAGATCGGTCGTGACGACGATCCAGACGCCGTGGTCGACGCGCAGTTGCGCGTGCGCGGCGTCAAGGGCCTGCGCGTGGTCGATGCCTCGGTGATGCCGAAGCTGATCGGCGGCAACACCAACGCCCCAAGCATGATGATCGCCGAACGCGCCGCCGACCTGATCCTCAACCGCCCAGCGTTGTAGGAGCGGCTTCAGCCGCGATGCCTTTCGCTTTCCGCTTTTCGCTTTTCGCTTTTCTAATCACCGCCCAGAATTGCCGTGCGCCCGCCGGGGGTGAGGCATGTCGGTCCGCGTCCAGGAAAAAACATCCTGTTTTTTACTGGCCGCCGCTCCTGGCGTCCTGCCCCGCTCGGCCCGACATGCCCCACCCCCGACGGCCGAACTGGTAGGGCTGGGCTCGCTCGATGAGTCAAGGTACCGCAAGCGGCACTACCAGCAGTCGTGTGCCAGATATCGCCGTGGGCACGTATTGACGTGAAAGGTTAGCGGCATGGGCTCGCGCTGACGCTTCGCCACTCCTCCCATCCAAGCCCCACCCCAATCGAGTGGACGTCGGACCCAGGCAGTGATTGCGACGAGCCGGCCAGGGAAACAGGATGTTTCCCATGCCCGAAAAGCAATCACTGGCTGGGGTCGGCGGCCGTGTGCAAGTTCCGGGCGGTGAGTCGAAGAAGGAAGCACGAAGAGCGAAGCGCTTCGTGGCTGGCTTCCAACGGACGTTTGGGCTTCTACGTGAGTGGCGGTGACGGCGGAGGTGCAGGGGGTGAGCGGGGATCGGTGCGTTCGAGCATGGGCGGCAGGGGGCAGTGCAATGAGGCGCAGACGGTTCGCAGTAGTTCCGCTTCCGCGACTGTGACCTGACTGTCATGACTGACTGCAGCGACCAGGCCTTCGATCAGCAACTCCTTGCCCAAGGGCTCTAGCGCATCCAGTTTCGGCCAGATTTCGTCGAGTGCCGCGAGCATGTCCTTTGCCGGCGCGTAAGGCGCATTCAGGCGCGGGAACACGCGTCCGAGTCCGGCCAGATACGCGCGCGGCGCGTCGGCGGGATTTTCGTGGCCGGCCTGGGCC
>JBAZBG010000158.1:0-5960 GCA_041671585.1 Arenimonas sp.
TGGGCGTCATGCAGGCGTTGACGGCTGACGATGCCATCGTCGCCACGTATCGCGAGCATGGGCACGCGCTGGCGCGTGGCCTGCCCGCGACGGCGGTCATGGCCGAGATGTTTGGCAAGCGCACCGGCTGCAGCCACGGCCGCGGTGGCTCGATGCACCTGTTCGATATCGCGCGTCGATTCTATGGCGGCAACGCCATCGTCGGCGGCGGCCTGCCGGTTGCGGTGGGCCTGGCCCTGGCGGACAAGATGCGCGGGCTGGCGCGCGTAACCTGCTGCATTTTCGGCGAGGGTGCCGCCGCCGAGGGCGAGTTCCACGAGTCATTGAACCTGGCCGCCTTGTGGCGCCTGCCGGTGCTGTTCGTCTGCGAGAACAACCTGTACGCGATGGGCACCTCGCTGGAACGCTCCGAGTCGGTGACCGACATCCGCCGCCACGCGGAGTCCTACGGCATCGGCTCGGATGTAGTCGATGGCATGAACGTGATCGACGTCGAGGTGGCCGTGCGTCATGCCGCGGAATCGATTCGGCTCGGCGAAGGTCCGCGTTTCCTGGAAAGCCACACTTACCGCTTCCGCGCGCACTCCATGTTCGACGCCGAATTGTACCGGGACAGGGCCGAAGTCGAAGCCTGGAAGCTGCGCGGGCCGATCGAGCGCTTCACCGAATGGACGCTGGCCAACAACACGCTTCATGGCGACGACATTGCGGCGATCGAGGTCGAGGTGGCCGCAATTATCGATGCGGCCGTACGCTTCGCCGAGCAGTCGGATTGGGAACCGGTGGCGGATCTGCTGCGCGACGTCAGCACGCCGCGCGGCGACACCGGGGCGGCGCCATGAACGGCCAGCGCCGCATCAGCTACCGGGAGGGCGTTCGTGAAGCCTTGCGCGAAGCGCTGCTACGCGACGAGCGCGTGTTCCTGATGGGCGAGGACGTGGGTCGCTACGGCGGCGCCTACGCTTGCTCCAAAGGACTACTGGCCGAATTCGGCGAACAACGTATCCGCGATACGCCCTTGTGCGAATCGGGTTTCGTCGGCGCCGGCATCGGCGCTGCCCTCGGCGGCATGCGCCCGATCGTCGAAGTGATGACCGTCAACTTCAGCCTGCTGGCCCTCGACCAGATCGTCAACAACGCCGCGACGCTGCGCCATATGTCGGGAGGGCAGTGTTCGGTGCCGCTGGTGATTCGCATGGCCACGGGCGCCGGCCGCCAGCTGGCCGCGCAACATTCGCACAGCCTGGAGTGCTGGTATGCGCATGTGCCCGGCATTCGCGTGCTCGCACCCGCGACGGTGGCCGACGCGCGCGGCATGCTCTGGACCGCCTTGCTCGATCCCGACCCAGTGGTGATCTTCGAACATGCCACGCTGTACAACGAGGAAGGCGAGGTGCCGGCCGACGGCGAGCTGGCGGTCGACATCGAGCGCGCCGTCGTGCGCCGCGCCGGGACGGATGCGACGCTCATCACGTATGGCGGCAGCCTGAACAAGACGCTGGCCGCCGCGCAGACGCTGGCGGGCGAGGGGATTGATTGCGAGGTGATCGATCTGCGCTCGCTGCGACCCCTGGACCTGCCCACGCTGCTCGAGTCCGTGCGCAGGACACACCGCGCGGCCATCATCGACGAGGGCTGGCGCACTGGCAGCCTGGCCGGCGAGATCGCCGCCGAGCTTGGCGCACAGGCGTTCTTCGACCTGGACGCGCCGATCGCGCGCGTGTGCAGCGCTGAAGTGCCGATCCCCTATCCGCGCCACCTCGAAATTGCGGCCACGCCACAGGCAGACACGATAGCGGCCACCGTCCGGAGCATGATGCGCAGATGAGCGAATTCCGCATGCCATCGTTGGGCGCCGACATGGACGCCGGCACCCTGGTCGAATGGATGAAGAAGCCAGGCGAGCGCGTTCAGCGCGGCGACGCGATCGCCGCCGTGGAGACGCAGAAGGGTGCGATCGAGATCGAAGTTTTCGAGAGCGGCGTGCTGGAGGAAATCCGTGTGCAGGTTGGCGAGCGCGTCCCGGTTGGCACGGTGCTGGCGATCATTCGGGCCGAAGGCGAGACGCCTGCCGCAACATTTCCAACACCGACACCGATACCAACACCAGTACCAGCACCAGCACCAGCACCAGCACCAGTACCAGCACCAGTACCAGCGCCGCGCGCCGCGGCGAAATTCACGCCGGTAGCGCTTCGGCGCGCGCGTGAATTGGGCCTGGACGCGGACAGCCTCACGCCGGCGGCAGACGGCGTGATCGGCCTGCGCGAAGTGGAAGCGGCGCAGGCCGCGCTCGCCGGGCGCGCAACGCAGGCGGCCGGGCTCGCAACGCAAGCGCCGGCACCCACCGCGCCCATGCCACCCGCGGCTGTCACGGCCCGCGGAATCGATCTGGATGAAATGCGCAAGGCGATCGCGGCGGCAATGGCGCGTTCCTGGCGTGAAATTCCGCATTATTTCGTCAGCTCCACGCTCGACCTGTCGCCGATGCTGGACTGGTTGCAGAAGGAGAACGGGCAACGCCCAATGGCGCAGCGACTGCACTACGCCGCGCCGCTGATCCGCGCGATCGCACTGGCGCTCAAGGCGACGCCGGTGCTCAACGGACATTACGGCGAACACGGCTTCGTACCGGCGGCCAACGTGCACCTGGGCATTGCCATCGCCATGCGCGGTGGCGGCCTGATTGCACCAGCCATCCTGGACGCCGACACGCTCGATCTGGACACGCTGATGGCGCGATTGAACGACCTGGTTGCGCGGGTTCGCGGCGGCCGCCTGCGCAGCTCGGAGCTGTCGGCATCCACGGCGACGCTGACCAACCTGGGTGAGGAAACGGCCGATGCCGTGCAACCGGTGATCTATCCGCCGCAAGTGGCGATCATCGGCTGCGGTCAGGTCATCGAGCGCGCCTGGGCCCAGTACGACGCCCTGAGCGCGCGACGCACGATGATCGTGACCGTCGGTGGCGACCATCGGGTAAGTGACGGGCGCGCCGCCGCGAAATTCCTGCAACGCCTTGCCGAATCGCTGCGGCATCCGGAGCGTCTGTGAACGCCGACAACTACGAAACATCGATCAAGGCGGCGCTGTATTCGGTCGCACCCGACCTGGCGGCCGAGCCGCTGGACGCGGACGCGCGCTATCGCGATCAGTTCGAGTTCGATTCCATGGACCTGCTTCGCTTCATCCTGGAAGTGCATCGCCTGACCGGCATCGACATACCCGAGAGCGACTATCGCCAGCTCGAAACGCTCAATGGCGGCGTTGCCTACCTGCGCAGCAAAGGCACGCAACCCGACTGAAGCCTGCTGCGACCCACGCTCATGCGGCCGTGACGCGTACCGCCGTCACTTTGTACTCGGGCGCATCGGTCAACGAGTCGCGCGCGGAGCCGGTAACCCGATTCAGCGCGCGAGCCGGATCGTGGAAGGTGGCGAACACCTGTCCCGGCGACACTGCCTCGGTGATCCGCAGTGGCAGCAGCGCCGCGCCGAAATGACTTTCGACGCGCACCTGCGCGCCCTCGCACAGTTCCAGCTGACCTGCGTCATAGGGATGCATGTCGAGCGTATCGGTGGCGCGCAATGCTTGTTGCGGCGTTCGCCCGGTCATGGTGCCGACGTTGAACTGATGCAGTGTGCGGCCGGTGGTGAGCAGAAATGGATAACTGGCATCCGTCTGTTCCGCTGTCGGGCGGTAGTCGATTTGCTCGAGCTTTGCTCGAACACCATGCGCGAAGCGGGTTGAATGCAGCACCGCCAGTCCAGGATCATCCTCATCCCGGCACGGCCACTGCAGGCCGTGCTCGGCCATGCGCCGGTAGCTCAGCCCGGCGCCGGCCGGCCAAAGCGTGCGAATTTCGTCCCATACCGCTTCGGCCCCGGATTGCGCGAACTGTGCCCCATGGCCGAGCTCGGCGGCCAGCCGGCAGACGATGTCGGCATCGTTGCGCGCCTCGCCGCGCGGCGTCAGCGCCGCGTGCAGCCGCTGCACCCGACGCTCGGAATTCATGAAGGTGCCGGCTTTTTCGAAACTGGAAACGGCCGGCAGGAATACGTGACCGAAGGTGCGCGCCGTTTCGTTCAAGAACAGGTCCTGGACGATCACCAGCTGCAATTGCGACAAGGCCGCCGCCGTCTCATGCGCGTTGGCCAGGCTGGCGAAGACGTCGTAGCCGACGATGTAAAGCGCCTTGAGCCGGCCGTCGCGCGCGGCGTCCATCATGCCGAGCACATTCAGTCCGCGCGTACGCGGTAGGGCAACGCCCCAGGCGGCGGCAAACACCTCGCGCGCATCGGCCAGTCGTGCCGAACCGGTCAGCGTGCCGGGTTCGCAGCCCATCATGGCCGAGCCCTGCACGTTGTTCTGGCCGCGCAGCGGATTCACTCCCGTGCCCGGCTTGCCCAGGTTGCCGGTGAGCAGTGCGAGATTGATCAGGTCCATCACGCCCTGGGTGCCCTGCACATGTTCGGTCACGCCGAGGCCATGCAGACACATCGCGGGCCGCGCGCCGGCATAGATCCGCGCGGCGGCGCGGATGTCCTCCGGCGATACGGCGCAAATCGAGGCAGCGCGTTCCGGTGTCCAGGCAGCAACGAATTCGGCGAACTCGGCCACGCCGTCGACGCGCGCGGCCAGGAACTCGCGGTCGACCAGTTGCTCGGCGAACAACACCTGCGCCAAGGCATTGAGCAGCGGGACGTTGGTGCCCGCGCGCGGCGCCAGATGGATTTCAGCGATGGCCGCCAGCGCCGTGCGACGCGGATCGATGACGACCAGGCGGGCGCCGCGGCGAACCTGCTGGCGGATGCGGGCGCCGACCACGGGATGGTTCTCCAGCGGATTGGCGCCGACGATCAGGAAACTTGCCGCCTGCTCGATGTCGTCGAAACTGTTGGTTGCCGCGCCCGTGCCGAGCATGTGCTTGAGCGCCGCCGCGCTGGGTGTATGGCAGACGCGCGCGCAGCAGTCGACGTTGTTGGTGCCGATCGCTACGCGGGCGAATTTCTGCGTCAGGTAGTTTTCCTCATTGGTGGCGCGCGCCGAGCCGAGCACGCCGATGGCGTCTGGTCCGTGCTCGGCGGCGATCCGGCGCAGGCCGTTGGCGGCGAATGCGATTGCTTCATCCCAAGCGACCGTCTGCCAATCGCCGCCCCGGCGCAGGCGCGGGCTGGTAATGCGGTCGTCGGCATCGACGTAGGCATGCGCGTAGCGGCCCTTGACGCACAGATGTCCTTTGTTCGATGGCGCATCCAGCACCGGTCGCGTGGCGACGATGCGATCCCCGGCGACGCCGACTTCCAGTTCGCAGCCGACTGCGCAATACGGACAGATGGTTCGCGTCCAGGACTCTGCGGGCGCGGAATGCCAGGCCGTGGCATCGGTCAGCGCGGCGGTGGGGCAAGTGTCGACGCAGGCGCCGCAACCCACGCAGGGGCTTTCGAGCAGCGGCACATCGCCTTCGGTGCCGATGCGCGTGTCGGCGCCGCGGCCGATCACGTGCCAGACGGAATCGCCCTGCAGGTCATCGCAGATGCGAACGCAGCGCCGGCAATCGATGCAGCGGCTCATGTCGACGCGGATGTGCGGGTGCGAGTGGTCGATCCCGGACGCCTCCGACTGCGTGCCGCGCGCCGCAATGCCCAAGCGCCTGAGCGCACCATGCAGCGCCTTGTCGGGAAAGCGTTCCAGCTCGGCCGGCGCTACCCGGTCGGCAAGTTGCTCGAGCAGGTTGCGACGAAAGGCGTCCAGCACCTCGCCGTCGGTGCGGATCTGGGCGCCGTCGCGCAGCAGTTCATGGCAGGCCGGGCGATTGCGAAACGGCAGGCCCGGGCCCGAGGCGATCTCGACCGCGCACGACCAGCAATGGCCGACCGGCGCCAGGCGATCGTCGTGGCATAGCGTGGGTAGTTCGATTGCCCGGGTGCGCAGGGCCTGCAGCACGGAGGTGCCGGCCG
>JBAZBG010000159.1:0-5903 GCA_041671585.1 Arenimonas sp.
GCTGGCTGCAGCGGAGCGTCGATGACCCAGCCGCGAATCTCCTTGCCGGCCTTGACCAGCGCGTCCACGTCCTCGATGTCCAGGCCTTCCAGCCGATCGAACAAGCGCTGCGACAGATTATTGAATTCAATGAATTCGCTGAACGCAGAAGCTGTGGTCGCGAAGCCGCCGGGGACCGAGACCCCCAGTTGACCGAGGTGGCCGATCATTTCGCCCAGCGATGAATTCTTTCCGCCGACCTGGGCAAGATCGGACAAGCGCAACTGGTGCAGCCAAAGGACGTGGGCGCTCAAGACGGGCTCCATTGGGGGTGGCGGTGGACCAAGACGCCTATTATCCCGTCCCGGCGCCATGGGGCACAATGCGGTCTGGACAGACGGCAAGCGCAAATGACCCCGATACGACCGGTATTCTTCATTTCCGACGGCACCGGCATCACCGCCGAGACCATTGGCCACAGCCTGCTGACGCAGTTCAACAACACCGAATTCAAGACCCTGCGCATTCCCTTCGTCGACACCCGGGAAAAAGCGCTAGCCGCGGTCAACGAAGTCCGGCTGGCGGGCGAACTCGCGGGCGTGCGGCCAATTGTGGTCAATTCCGCCGTTGATCCGGAATTGAACGCCTTGCTGGTCGACAGCGGCGCGCTGATGCTCGATATCTTCGCGCCCTTCATCCTGCCCCTGGAGCAGGAGCTTGGCACCAAGCGCCAGCCGCGCATGGGCCGGGCGCACGGGATGGTCGATTTCGCCGCCTACGAGACGCGCATCAACGCCACCAACTACGCGCTGACCCATGACGACGGCATCGACCTGGACTACGACGAAGCCGACCTCATCCTGATCGGCGTCTCGCGTTCGGGCAAAACGCCGACCTGCCTTTATCTGGCCCTGCACTACGGTGTGAAAGCCGCTAACTATCCGCTGACCGAGGACGACCTGGCCGGCGACGAGCTGCCCAAGCGCCTGAAGGCGCATCGCCGCAAATTGTTCGGACTGACCATCGATCCGAATCGTTTGCAGCAGATTCGAACCGAGCGCAAGCCGGGCTCGCGCTACGCCACGCTGGAACAATGCCGCAAGGAAGTGGCGCTGGCGGAAATTCTGTTCCGCGCGGAGAACCTGCCGTCGCTGAGCACGACGCATACCTCGATCGAGGAAATCGCCAGCAAGGTGCTGGCGCAATTCGGCATACAACGTCACATGTTCTGACATTGCGGGCGAAAACGCCAGCCTGTTCGGGGACAGCGCGGCGCCGCGCTTGGCAAAATTCGAGCACGTGCTAGCATCGATTCATGCCAGTTTTACGCCCACGGGATTTGCCCAGTTTCAGCCGCCTTAGCTGGCTGATGGGACTGTATGGCGAGAACTATCAAAGGATGTCGCGCCTGTTCGACTTGCCATCGCTGGAGTCGGGCAGCTATCTGTCCAGCTGCGCAAATGGCCTCGACCTGGTGGTCGAAGTCCTTGAAGTGCATCCGTACACGCTGGAATTGCGCCTGAGCTATCGCATGAGCGACCCGGTTACCGGGCAACCGGATCCTTCGGCGTACGTGCGCATTTATCGCGACGCCCGGCAGGCGGAGGTGACGCATTGTTATATCGGGCGCCACTGGCAGGACGTGCTGGGTCTGTTCCCTTCGCCGAAAGTAATGTTCGGCCATCGCCTGCGCATGAATACATTTCTCAACAAGTGGCTGGACTATCTTTCCAGCCAGGGCCACGGCCCGCAGACGCTGGGGCGGATGCCGTTCGAAGCCACGGATGAGGAATCGGTGGTATTCGCTTGACGGGCCCGTGAGTCGTCGTTAAAATTCCCGTTCTCCTTTCGGTGGGGCTATAGCTCAGCTGGGAGAGCGCTACAATGGCATTGTAGAGGTCATCGGTTCGATCCCGATTAGCTCCACCACTAAGTTTCAAACGTGTCATCTGTCCCCATCGTCTAGAGGCCTAGGACATTACCCTTTCACGGTAGCGACCGGGGTTCGAATCCCCGTGGGGACGCCATTATCCTGGTTGAGTGAAACGACCATGGAATAGAAAGCCCGGCATCCGCTGGGCTTTTTGTTTTTCCCGCATCAGCCAGGCACGATCGAATCCGACGCCATGATCCGACAGTTCCAAATTCGCGAATGGAGCGCTTTCGCTCCTGGTCTGGAAGATCAGCAGGCGTGGCAGGATTGGGCGCGAAAGCCCTGGCTGCCGGTGGGGGATGCAGCGCCGGCGCTTGCCGAAATGCCGCCCATGCAACGGCGGCGCGTGGAAAAACTCGGCCGGATGGCGCTGCAGGTGGCGTACTGGTGCCAGGCGGCAGCGGACGCAGGCTGGCCGCTGGTATTCGCCTCACGGCATGGTGATCTGGCGCGCACTTACGCGATGCTGCAGGAACTCGCGCGGGGCAACGCCTTGTCGCCGACGCACTTCGGCCTGTCTACGCATAACGCCATCGCCGCGCAGTACACGATCGCGCGTGCGCTTCCCGCCAATTACCTGGCGGTGTCGGCTGGCGCCTGCAGTGCCGAGGCGGCGCTGGTCGAGGCGCAGGGTTTGCTGGCTGATGGCGCCAGCGACGTGCTGGTCGTCAACTACGACAGCGCCGTACCCGAGGACTACCGCGAATTTGCCGACGAACCCGGCTGCGATTTCGCATGGGCCTGGCGGATCGGACCGGCGGATCCATCGACGGCCGCGAGTTTCTCCCTGACTGCCGGCCTTGAATCGGCGCCGACGCCGGCCGCAGTTGAGCTGCCCCATGGCCTGGACGTGCTGCGCTTCATGTTGTCCGACGATCCGCAGCTGAGCTATGCCGATGCCGATCGCAGTTGGCGTTGGCTGCGGCATGTTTGAGCGGATCAATCACGCATGGCGGGTCTTCGCCACCGGGCTGAGCTTCTTCAGCTTCGGGCTGGGCGGGGTATTGCTGTGGTTGCTGGTCTTTCCGGTCCTGACGATTTGCGTGCGCGATCCGGTTCGCCGCAGCCGCCATGCCCGATGGATCATCCACACCTGTTTCGCCGGGTTCATTGGCCTGATGCACCGGCTGGGCGTGCTGACTTATGAAGTCCGTGGCCTCGAGCGCCTGCAGCGCAATGGCTTGCTGGTACTGGCCAATCACCCGACCCTGATCGACGTCGTGTTCCTGGTTTCCCTGATCCCCAACGCCGACTGCGTGGTCAAGTCGCGCTTGGCGCGGAACCCGTTCACACGGGGTCCGATCCGGGCGACCGGTTACATCTGCAACGACAACGGCGCCGGCCTGGTCGACGACTGCATCGCCTCGGTCCGTTCAGGCAAAAACCTGATCATTTTCCCCGAGGGGACGCGCACGCCGCGCTCCGGGCCGGGCCATCTGCAGCGCGGGGCGGCCAATATCGCGGTCCGGGGCGTGCTGGACATCACACCGGTGACCATCAAATGCACGCCGCCGACCCTGTCGAAAGGCGAAAAATGGTATCGTATACCTTCACGGCGCTTTCACGTTGCCATCGAGGTCCAGGATGACCTTCCGGTGGCGTCGTTCTTGAGTGGAACCTCCGAGGCGATTGCCTCGCGCCGACTGACCGAATTCCTGACCGCCTATTTCGCTGGGGAGTGAACAAGTGCAAGCCTTGGAACTAGAAATCAAGGACCTGATCATCACGACCATGTCCCTGGAAGACATCGCGCCCGAAGACATCGACGCGACCGCACCATTGTTCAACGAAGGCCTCGGCCTGGATTCGATCGATGCCCTGGAATTGGGCCTCGCGCTGCAGAAGCGTTACGGATTGACGCTGGCCGCCGATTCAGAGGAAACGCGCAAGCATTTCGCCAGCGTGCGTTCCCTGAGCACCTTCGTCGCGGACAACCGCAAGCAGTAAGCGCCCCCAACCCGTACCAGCATGAGCGGCTATCGCCGAAACAGTGCAAGCCAATGAACAAAGACGATCTCTACCGGCGTATCTCCGACATCCTGCAGGAAACCTTCGGCATTGAGCCCGAACGAATCAGCATGGAAGCGAGGTTGGGCGAAGACCTCGACATCGACAGCATCGACGCGGTCGACTTGATCGTCCAGCTGAAACCCCTGATCGGCGGCAACCTGCGGCCCGAAGCGTTCAAGACGGTGCGCACAGTGTCCGACGTCGTCGAGGCCCTTTACGGCATGATGCAGGCGCCCGCCGAAGCCGCTGCCGGCAACTGAACATGCGCTGGCGGACCGCACTGGTTTGGCTGGCGACGCTGCTCTATCCGCTGGTGATCTACTTCGGATTGGATTGGTTCGAGCCGCGCTGGCTGGCCTTGCTGCTGCTGGCCATCGTCACCGCGCGGGCGGCCATCAGCCGCGATCCGGTCTGGGTTGCCGCCGCCGGCGGGGCGCTGATCCTGGTGATCGTCAGTGCATTGGCCAACGAAATACTGCCGTTGAAGCTGTACCCGGTGCTGGTCAACGCCGTAATGCTGGGTATCTTCGCGGTAAGTCTGCGCCATCCCCCGAGCGCCGTCGAACGTATCGCCCGCCTGCGCGAACCGGTCTTTCCGCCCGAGGCCGTCGCCTACACGCGCAAGGTCACCGTCGTCTGGTGCGTATTCTTCATTTTCAATGGCGGCATCGCATTGATCACGGCGCTGTGGGCGTCGGACCGCGTGTGGGCCGCCTACAACGGATTGATCGCCTATCTGCTCATGGGCCTGCTGTTCGCCGGTGAATGGCTGGTGCGCCAACGTGTCCGCGCCAGGCACGAGCATGCTTGAACGCATATCGCTTTCCGAACTCGCCTTGCAGCTTGGCCGTGATGGCGATCGAAGCGTCGCGCACACTGCCGACGGCCCGATCGAGTGCGCGCAATTCCTTGCGCAGGTGCGGGGCTGGAATGCGACCTTCGCGGCGCAGCGCGGGACCCGTTTTGCACTGCACCTGGATGACAGCGCCGCGTTTGCCGCCGCCCTGTTCGGCGCCTGGCATGCCGGCAAGACCGTAGTACTGCCCGCCGATAATCTGCCTTCAACCATGCAGTTGCTCGAAACTCAGGTGGATGGGTTTGCCGGCTCGTATCCTGGCGCGCTGCAGGCGGCAACGGTCGCTACGCCAGCACCGGCGCTGCAATCGCTGGATCCCGATGCCACGCGACTGGTGTTGTTTACATCCGGTTCCAGCGGGGACCCGGTGGCAATCGGCAAGACGCTGCGCCAACTGGACACTGAAGTGGCCGCACTGGAGTCGCGTTTCGGCGTAGGCCTGGACGGCGCCGTCGTGCATGGCACGGTTTCGCATCAGCACATCTACGGTCTGCTCTTTCGCGTGCTCTGGCCCTTGTCCGCGCGCCGACCGTTCGCATCCAGCCGCCTGGGCTACCCGGAGCAGATTGCCGCGGTCGCTGCCTCGAATCCTGTCATCCTGATCGCCAGCCCGGCACTGCTCAGGCGCATTCCCGATTCACTGGATTGGTCGCCGCTGAAGGCTGCGTTGCGCGCCGTATTCTGTTCCGGGGGGCCGCTGCCAGTTGCCGCCGCCGCAGACCTCCTGCGCGTCTGGCAACAACCGGTCATCGAAGTATTCGGCAGCACCGAAACCGGCGGCATTGCCTCGCGCGGACGCAACGACGCCGCGTGGCGGCCATTGCCAGGTGTCGAGGTTCGCATCGAGCAAGGTTTGCTGCAGGTGCGGTCCGCGCATCTTCCGGAGCTCGATTGGTTTCAGACCCAGGACCGGGCGAGCGAGGCGGGCGAGGGTTTCGATCTGCTCGGTCGTGCCGATCGACTGGTCAAGCTCGAGGAGCGGCGCATTTCCTTGAGCGCGATCGAACGCGCGCTGGAGGCGCAGCCCTGCGTGGAAGCGTCGCGTGTATTGATGCTGTGCGGAAGCGGCCGTTCGCGCATCGCCGCGGTAGCGGTGCCAAGTGCCGCAGGTCGCGATTTGCTGGG
>JBAZBG010000160.1:0-2613 GCA_041671585.1 Arenimonas sp.
GCCGGAAGCAGCCACGGCGAGGGCGGCGGCCACGGCAAGCTGCAGTCGCAAGTTAGTGCGGGAGGATTGGTTCACGCGGGATTCCCCTGATTAGTGGATCGAAACGCCGGTAGCGTGGCTATTGTTGAGTCCGGAACTGATTCGGGACAGCCATCACAGAAGCGCCGGCAACCCCGACCGTAAAGGGGGGTTCTGGGCGGGTCACGCTGCAGTGCAGCATTTTTTTGCGTTGGGTGATTGTTTATTTCGGAACCGAGGATGCACTGGTTTGAACCATCAAGACCCCGGCTGCTGGCCGGGGTCTTGCTTTTGTTGTGTGCCGCGGAAGTCCCGACCGTTTTCAGGGTGCCGGCGCTGCGTCCTGCTGGCGTTGGTAGACCCGCTTGCCACCCACCCAAGTCTCGAGGACCTGCGTTGACCAGAGCTTCGCCGGTTCCACCGCAAAGATGTCCTGGTCGACCAGGATGAAATCGGCCCACTTGCCAGGTTCCAACGTGCCCTGCGTGCGCTCGGCGTGCGCCGCGTAGGCGGCGTCCAGCGTGAATGCCCGCAGGGCCTCGCTGACGCTCATGGCCTGGTCCGGATACCAGCCGCCGGGTGGCTTGCCGTCGTGATCCTGGCGGGTGACCGCGGCATGCAGGCCAAAAAAGGGATTGGTCGATTCGACCACGAAATCGGAACCGGCGGCGACGCGCGTGCCCTGCTTGAGGAAGCGCTGCCAGGCATAGGCGCCCTTGATGCGTTCGGGGCCGACACGCTGTTCGGCCATGTTCATGTCCGAGGCGGCATGGGTCGGCTGCATCGAGGCGATCAAGTGGAGCGTGACGAAGCGTGGGATGTCTTCCAGCGCCACGACTTGCGCATGTTCGATGCGATTGCGCAGCTGTTCGCCGCCATGGCGTTGGTAGGCAGCCGCGAAACTGTCGAGCACCACATGGTTGGCCTTGTCGCCGATCGCGTGCACGGCAACCTGGTAATCCCTGGCCAGCGCCTTGCCGATCATCGCGGTCAATGCTTCCGGAGTCTGGAACAGCAATCCGCTGTTGCCGGGATTGTCCGAATACGGCGCCAGCAACGCGGCTCCGCGACTGCCGAGCGCACCGTCGGCGTACAGCTTGACGCCGCGCACGGTGAGGAAGTCGTTGCCATAGCCGATCAGCGGCCCGTCCTTGCTGATCGCATCGAAATCCTCGCCGGTGTCGCTGATCATCGCGTAGACGCGCGCGGTGAGCTTGCCCTGCTCGGCGTGCCGTTTGTACAGCGCAAACATCTCGCGATCGATGCCCATGTCGCCGACGCCGGTCAATCCGACGCTGGCCAGTTCCGCAAGCCCCGCGTCGAGACCGGCGGCCAGTTGCTGCGCGCTCAACGGCGGCGTCAGGCGCGTGACGAGATCGGTTGCATTGTCGACCAGTACACCGGTCGGATTGCCGTCGGCGTCACGCTCGATGCGGCCGCCGACCGGATCCTTGGTGTGCTTGTCGATGCCGGCGAGTTTGAGCGCCGCGCTGTTGCCCCAGGACGCGTGACCGTCGACGCGTCGCAGCCAGACCGGGCGATCGGCGATGACCGCATCGAGCTCTTTCGCGGTGGGCAATCGGCCGAGTTTCCAGTCGACTTCGTTCCAGCCGCGGCCAAGGATCCAGGCATCGTCGGGATGCGCGGCAGCGAAAGCGCGCACTCTCGCCAGCGTTTCATCCAGTGAGCTCGCGCCGATCAGATTGACCTGGATCTTCAGCTTGCCCAGGTTGGTCATGTGGCCGTGCGCATCGATCAGGCCGGGCAACAAGCTGCGGCCCTTGCCATCGATCACCGCTGCGTCACCGGCCCGTTTGGCAAGCGCTTCGTGGCTGCCCGTGGCAACCACCTTGCCATCCTTGATGAGCAGGGCCTCGAAGCGTTGCAACTGGCCGGCGCCGTCCAGTGTGTAACCCTTGACGTTGTCGATCAGCAGCCCGGCGGCAGTCGCCGGCGGCGCGGCGAACACGCAGGCGAGCAGCAGTGGAAGGCACAGCATGCGAGTCATGTCGACGGTTCCGCCCAAGCTCATGTTCGATGTCGCGAGCTTATGCCATCGTCATTGGTGCGGCCACTGGCGTTCGGTGCCCGCCACGCCCCAGGCTTGATCAAACCTGGGGCGGAAACGCTTCCGCTCTACTCGCCCTCGCAGGGCACGTACGCCGGCACCGGTTGCCCCGCCGCGGTGTTCTGCTTGAGGGCTTCGACTTCTGCCACGGTCAGGCAGCCGGGCGGACGGCGCGGCGCGGTGCGGGCCGCGCGGCGCGCATCACGTTTGGCTTGCGCGGCCTGTTGCTGGGCGGTTTCCGGAGCGGTCGCCTCGCCACGCGCTTGTGCTTCCGCACGAGCCCGCGCTTCCTGCCTTGCCTGCGCTTCAGCACGCGCATCGGCACGCGCTTGCTCCTGTGCTTCCGCCCGCACCTTGGCCTGAGCTTCGGCACGCGCCTGGGCGTCCGCGCGCGCTTGCTCCTGCGCTTGGGCTCGTGCCTGCGCCTGCTCCTGCGCACGCCGGTTGGCTAGTTCTTCCGCACGCGCTTCTTGTTCCGCTGCGCGAGCGCTGGCCTGTTCTTCCGCACGCGCCTTCTGTTCCGCTGC
>JBAZBG010000160.1:2713-5886 GCA_041671585.1 Arenimonas sp.
GTCTCGCGCACCGGACGCCGCTGGCGCGGAGTCGTGCGGTCCAGCGGTTTCGGCGTTCCCGTCGCCGCGGGCGCCGTCCCATCGGTGCGTCGCGGGCCGGACTGGCGTGCATCGGCCGCGCCGGTGCGATCCTTGATCACGCGGATATTGCGTTGCGCCTCCTCGCGCGGGAGCGCTTCGGGCCGTGCTTCCAGCGGTCTGCCGGGTTTTTGCTGCAGCAACTTTTCGCGATCGGCGAAGGAACGCACGGCCGGCGGCGGCGGCGTGCGCACGACCACCGGACGCGCGAGTACATCGCGTTCCGGTCGCGCCCTGGCCACATCGCCCGCGCCCAGGACGCTGCGCGCCCGCGGTGTAATCGGAGCCACGCGACTGAGCTCACCCTTGCCGAACGCTTCGCGATCCAGGCGGACCTTGGCCGGGCGCACCGGTTGCGAATTCACGAACACTTTGGCGGGCACGGCCGTGATGGCTTCGGGCCTGGCCCGATTCGCGTAGTTGATCCGGGTGATGTTGATGTCGCCCCGGGAATAGTTGTTGTAGACCTGGTTGATGGTGACGTTGTTGATCACCGTGTTGCTGATGTTGACCTGCGAGAAATAATTGGCGCTGGTCTGGTACGGCGGCACATAGACTTCGCGCGGCCCGAGCGGGAACCAGCCGATCGACATGTCGCCGCCCAGCGAAATCGCCAGGCTCCAGCCACTGCCGCCAACGAAAACGACGAGCGCCGGCGCGTACACCGGGCGATAGGTGCGCGGCCCGGGGATCCAGCCCCAACGGCCGGACACGTAGACCCAGCGTCCGTAGTGCGACGGAGCAAAGCCCCAATCCGCATTGTCGACCCAGGTCCAGCCCCAGGGCTCCAGCCAGATCCATTGACCATCGCTGTACGGCGCCCAGCCGGCGCCGACCTGGTTGGGGTACCACACGTTGCCGTAGCTGGGCGTCGGCTGCCAGTAGCCGTAAGCGTCCAGGTCCGAGTAGCCGATTACGTCGTCGGCCAGATAGCGCAAAGACGCGGAGCGCTCGAGACGACGGTCGCGATTGACGCTGTAGCGATCGAAATCGTCCATGCGCGGCAACCCGTAAACCTCGTAGTCGCGCATGTCGTTGTCGTAAAAGCTCACCGCCTCGCCGGCGCGTACCGAGAAGCGGCCGTTGTCGCCGTAGGCAATGCCGCTGCCGCGCCAGACCACGACGGTGGTGCTGTCGTAGCGCGGTTCGACATCGATGCGATAGGTGCCCGGCCGGTCGATGATGAAGGCCAGGTTCGGCGTGGCCACCTCGAATTCCTGCCCGGGGTACAGGCGCCGGACGCGCAGGTAGACGCTACCCTGCGAGACCTCGAGTTGAACCAGACGATCGTTCAATTCCAGAATCTCCACGCCGGTGCGCCCATCAAGCCGGACGGCCGCGCTGCCAACCTGGAATTCGGCGCGCGAACCGCGATCGGTCCACAGGCGGTCGCCGCGCACCAACGGGCGGTTGCGGTGGATGCGGTACCAGCCGTCCTCGCCGGCGGGCGAATAGCTCACCTCGCCCTGGCTATGGCTCAGGCGTGCGACCCGTCCCGGCGGATCGTAATAGGCCGCGGAGGCGACGGTGGCAGCGCACAGCGATGCCAGCAGCACCGCGATGAATACGAACGGGCGCGATAGACGATTCATGGTGTTCTCCCAGGAGAAACGCTAGGGCGTTTGGCTGTTCACTTGCCCCTGAACAGCAATATGCGCACCGGCGCGGCAACCGAACCTGAATGGAATCGCGCCCCTGCGCAAGGCGAATCCTGCTCACTTACATCGAGATCGACCCTTCGCGGAAGGCGCTCGGTTCCAGCCAGACATTGACCAGCACCGGCCGGCCGGCGCGGGCCAGACCCTGGGCTCGCGCCAGCGCCTCGGGCAGCTCCGCCTGGGTGCGCACCAGGATGCCTTCCGCGCCCAGGCCTTCGGCGACGCGGTGGTAATCGGTGCGCGCCAGCACCGTGCCGACATCGTCGCCGAGCATCTTCACCTGCTCGCGGGCGATCTGCGTCCAGCCGGCATCGTTGCCGACCACGGCGATCACCGGGATGGAGTGACGAACAAAACTGTCGAACTCGATCAGGCTGAAACCGCAGGCGCCGTCGCCCCAGATCAGCCAGCGTTCGGCGTCGGGACGACTGGCGGCAGCGCCAAGCACGAATCCCGCGCCCACGCCCAGGGTGCCGAACACGCCCGGATCGAGCCAGGACAGTGGCGCGCGCGGATGCAAGGTGTAGGCGGCCGTGGCGACGAAGTCGCCGCCGTCGGCAATGAACACGGCATCGTCGCTGGCGATGCGATCGATCTCGCGAAACAAGGCCACGGGATTGACGAAGCTACCGTGCACGCTGGCCGCCTGTTCGATTTCGGCTTCGCGTTGCTCGTCGCGCTCGCGCAGGCTGCGCAACCACGCCGGACGCGGCACGCCGTTCGACAAGCGCGCGGCGAGCAGCTCCAGGAAGCGACCGGCATCGCCGATGGCAGCGACTTCCGGTCGCCGGTTGAGCCGCGCTTCCCGCCGGCTGCGATTGGCGGCGATCAGGGTCGCGCTCGCGCGCACGTGGCGTCCGTAGTCGAGGCGAAAATCGCTGGGCACGCCGGCCAGCACCACACAATCAGCCTCGCGTAGCGCCTGCCGGCGTTGATGCAGGCACTGTTGCGGATGGCCGCGCCCCAACAGGCCGCGGGCCATGCCCGACAGGTACACCGGCGCGCCCAGCGCGGCCACGGCCGCCGCAACCGCTGGCGCGCGCGACGACAGCACCAGGGCCTGGCTGCCGACCAGCAGCAGCGGTCGTTCCGCACGCAGCAACGCCGCCGCCGCTTTCTCCACCGCCGCCGACGAAGGCTCCGGCAGCGCGACCGTCGAAACCACAGCCGAAATCTGTTGGAGCGGCTGACCAGACATTCGTCTGTTAGAAGCCAGCCGCGAAGCCTCTACACCCGGGCTTATCAAGCCGCTGCCAGCGAACATGCGATTGACGTGGCGGCGCAAGTACCAACGCTGCGCCACGGCGGCTACCGCGTTGCCACGCGCGCTGGCCTCCTGGTACCAACCGCGAATCGTTGCTTCGTCGTAAAGCAGGTCGACCGGGCACTCGACAAATACCGGACCGGGCACACCGTCCTGCGCCAAGGCGAAGGCCT
>JBAZBG010000161.1:0-5880 GCA_041671585.1 Arenimonas sp.
TCGACGCCGGGTGCAATCACCGCGACCACGATGTCGCGATCGGTGAGGATTCCGATCGGGACTCTCTCGCCGTCGGGCTGGTCGGTAACCACCAGCGCCCCGACATGCCGTTTGCGCATTAGCGCCGCGGCTTCACGCACCGACGCGGAAGCGACGATATGAATCACCTTGTCAGTCTGGATGTCGGCTACGCGCATGTGCTTTCTCCCCAGGAGATCGTTGGCGGGGCTTGCTCACGACAACGATGGACTGGCGCTGGGCGCTGATCTTGATCACGATCAACAAACCCTGCGGGAGTTGCGAGCAGACGAGTGAAGCGTTCAGGCGCTGCCTGATTCTTGATGAGGGTCAAGGAACTCTGCGCTCCCGGCGGTACAAAGGGTGTAGATGGGGTGCCAGCGCACCCAGGGAGTGTTCACTATGTCCAGTACACGCCCGTCGTTGCGGCTGCTGTTGGGCGGTGATGTGATGCTCGGCCGGCTGGTCGCGGGCGTCTTGAGCCGCCAGGGAGCGGGATATCCGTTTTCCGCGCTGTCGGAGTTGGTCGGCGCCGCGGATTTGTTTTTCGTCAACCTCGAATGTGCGATCACGGCGCAGCAACAGCTTTTTGGCGGCACCCCGAAGGCCTTCTATTTTTGCGCCGACCCCGACGCCGTGAGCGTACTGACCTCGGCCGGCGTGGACTTGGTGAGCCTGGCCAACAACCACGCGCTGGATGCCGATGTCGACGGCCTGACCGACACGCTGGCGATCCTGGCGCGGCATGGCATCGCCTGCGCCGGGGCCGGGGCGAACCTGTCCGAAGCAGCGTCCGTGCGGGCGATTGACCACCAGGGTCAGAGCCTGGGCGTACTGGCAGTTTGCGATCATCAAGAGGATTTCGCCGCCTCCGACACGCGTCCGGGCATTCATTATCTGAATCTGCGCGACAGCCAGGATCGTCGTCGCCTGGTCGAACGCGTGCATACCGAAGCACCACGCTTCGATCACCTGATCGTGTCGCTGCA
The DNA here is from genome assembly GCA_041671585.1 of Arenimonas sp. GTDB lineage: Bacteria > Pseudomonadota > Gammaproteobacteria > Xanthomonadales > Xanthomonadaceae > Arenimonas. The sequence goes on from JBAZBG010000161.1 coordinate 1,008, forward strand.
CTGGCTGCCCAATTGGGTGCCGTCGATTCCGCACGCGTATCGCCAGCTGGCCCACGATCTGATCGAGGCTGGCGCCAGGGTGGTGTGGGGGCATAGTCCGCACCACATCCTCGGCGCCGAATGGTGGTCGGGTGGCGTGGCGCTGTATTCGACAGGCGACCTGATCGACGACTACGCGCTTGACGCGACCTATCGCAACGACCGCCAGTTGCTTTATTTGCTCGAATTGAGCACGGAAGGCGTAGACCGGCTCACTGCTTTTCCGATCGTCCTGGATATGGGCCGGGCCCAGCCTGCGGACCTTGAGGCGCGGCAATGGATCGAGCGCCGGCTGCGCGGCGCCTGCCAGCGCCTGGGCAGCGAAGTCGCCGCCGCGGAGCGGGATGCACTCGAGATCCTGCCCGGCTTTGCGGGAGGCGCCCATGTCGCGGCTGGCTTGCCCTGAGGTCGGTCGCCGGCGGCGAGCGATCCAGCCGACGAGCCTGGCCGCCGAAGTTGCTTTTCTGCGCAAGCCGGAGAGTTATCCGGACTCGGCCGCGCGCGTGGATGCAATCGAAACGCACATGTCCTGGTTGTTCCTGACCGAACGACATGCGTACAAGCTGAAGAAGCCATTCAGGCGCAATGGCATCGACTACAGCACGCCAGCAATGCGCCGGCTCAATTGCCGGCGCGAACTGCGCCTGAATCGCCGCTTGGCAGAGGACGTTTATCTGGACGTGCTGGCGCTGACCGTGGATGGCGCGGGAAGGATGGCGATCGCAGGCAAGGGTCGACCCATCGACTGGCTGGTGCGCATGCGGCGCCTGCCGATCGCACTCACGCTGGAGAGTGGCTTGCAGGCGGGCACTGTCGACGCCGGCACGGCGCGGCGGATCATGAGCCGGCTGGTGCCCTTCTTCGCCAGCGCACCGCGTATTCGCGTCACGCCGACTGCTTACCGGCGGCGTCAGGCAAAGCTCATTTCCGAGGCTGCGGTCGAACTCGAGCGTCCTGAGTTCTGTCTGGCAGCCACGGAAATCAGCTCGCTGTCGGCGTTGCTGGACCACTTCGTTGCCGAGCGCGGCGAATTGCTTGACGCCCGCGCGCGCGCTGGCTATTTCGCCGAAGGCCATGGCGATCTGCGTCCCGAACACATCTACCTGACCTCGCCAGCGACGATCATCGACTGCATCGAATTCGACCGCGACCTGCGCCTGCACGATCCGGTAGAGGAGCTCGCATTCCTGGCGATGGAGTGCGATCGCAGCGGCCGGCCGGAGCTGGATGCCTGGATATTCGCCGCCTATCGCGAACTGGCCGGCGACGATCCGCCGCGTGCGCTGATCGATTACTACAAGGCGCTCAACGCATTCCGGCGGGCGCGCATCGCGATCTGGCACCTGGAAGATCCCGACACCGGTCCGCCGCAGCAATGGATCATCCGCGCCAACGATTACCTGGCCCGCACCCACCACTACCTGCGCAACCTGTAGGAGCGGCGTCAGCTGCGAAAAACCCGCGACGAAAAGCCGTCCGCGAAGGATCCACCGCCCCCACTCACTCCCCACCCAATGCCCGAATCGCCGCGGCAAACAACGCCGCACTGGAAAGCACCTCGACCCGCGCCGCGGCAGCGCTTGCCTGCAGCCGGAACGGCGGCACGCTGTCGGTGACCAGGATGCGATCTATCGCGGTGTCGGCCAGCGTCTGCGCGGCGTCGCCGACGAACAGGCCGTGACTGGCGACGGCGAATACCGCCCGGGCGCCAGCGTCACGGGCCGCGCGCGCAGTGCGTAGCAAGGTCGCGCCGGTGCCGATCATGTCGTCGACGATCACCACGTTGCGATCGGCGACGCTGGCAAACAGCGTGTCGCCGGACACGACATCCGCGCTGCGCCGTTTCTCCATCACGCCCAGTCCCACCGGCCGGTCCAGGGTTTGCGCCAGCGAGCGACGGAAGGCATCGGCGCGCTTGACGCCGCCGGGATCCGGCGACAGCACGACCACCTCCTGCTCACGCAATTGGCTTGCCAGATGCGCCACGAACAACGGGCGCGCCTCCAGTAGCTGGTTGCGGCAGCGAAAAGCATTCTCGAATGCGGCCGGGTTGTGCACGTCGAGCACGAGCACATCGTCGACACCGACTGCCTGGAAGAGTTGCGCTACGTACCTGGTGGTGACCGGATCCTGCGCCTTGGTCCGGAAATCCTTTCGCGCATAGCAAAGATAGGGCATCACGGCGGTGACCCGCGTGGCGCCGTGGTCGCGCAAGGCGGCCAGGAAGAACAGCAGCCTGCACAGTTTGTCGTTGACGCTTTGTCCTGGCTCGGCGTACAGCGAATGCACCACGCAGGCGTGTGCGCCACGCACCGGGTCGAGCGGCCGCGCCTTGTGCTCGCCGTCTTCGAACTCGCGCTCTTCGTGCGCCGCCAGAGGCACGCCGAGCGCGCTGGCGATGGCTCGCGCCTGAGGCCCGCTGCTACCCAGGCCAAATAGCTTCAGCTCCGGCACCGGCGACCTCCTGGCTCCATGGCGGGCAGCGATGCCTGCAGCCTGGACCTGTGCCACGGCGCGGTGTTGATCAGGATCAACGCCGGTCCGGCTCGATGGCCCGCCGGCGAGGGCCGCCCCACCGCCGGGGCGGGGTTTCTGGTGGCGCCAGCGGCGCAGGAGCAAGATCAGCTTGCGCCCCGGGGGCGGAACTGGCTAGAATAAGGGTCTTTTCCACGATCACGACGGAGCTTTCCGATGAAAGCCGATATCCATCCCAAGTACAACGACGTCGTCTTCCAGGACGTTACCTCCGATTTCATTATTCTCACGCGCTCTACGCTGACCAGCAAAGAGAAGATCAAGTGGGAAGATGGCAATGAATATCCGCTGATCAAGGTGGAAGTCTCGTCGGCGTCGCACCCGTTCTACACCGGCAAGCAGAAGCTGATGGACACCAGCGGTCGCGTCGACAAATTCCGCAAGCGCTATGGCGCTGCCAAGCCGGAAGCGGCCAAGGAAGACGTCGCCAAGTAAGCCGCACGGCCCGCGGGCCGGAGACCGGACGATTCCAGCAACGGCCGCTCTGCGGCCGTTGTCGTGTTCGGCGTCCGCGGATTTGCAGGTGCCATGCAGCCGGGACCGACCGGTCGGCCACGGCGCGCCTGCTTTAACCCTGACTTGCGCAAATGGCATATGCGATACTTGCTGCTTGGCCGGCGCCGCTTGGCGACGGCCCGGGAATCGGTCTGCGGACGCCGCCCAAATCGACCGCAAGTATCCAAGGAGCCTGTCGTGTCTGACAACAAGAGCGTGATCCTCAACGCTGGAGACAAGAACGTCGAACTGCCGGTCCTCAACGGCACGCTCGGTCCCCCGTGCATCGATATCGGCAAGCTCTACAAGGAGACCGGCAGCTTCACCTACGACCCGGGTTTCATGTCGACGGCCAGCTGCCGCAGCGCCATTACCTACATCGACGGCGACGCCGGCATCCTGATGTATCGCGGCTATCCGATCGAGCAGTTGGCCAAGCACTCCAATTTCCTGGAAGTAAGCTACCTGCTGCTCCACGGAGACTTGCCGACTGCCTACCAGTTCGACAAGTTCGAGCACGAAGTCACGCATCACACGATGATGCACGAGGCGTTCCGCACGTTCCTGTACGGATTCCGCCACGATGCGCATCCGATGGCGATGATGACCGGCATGCTCGGATCGCTGGCCGCGTTCTACCATGGCGACCTGGACCTGGAAGATGCCGAACAGCGTCGCCTGGCCGGCATTCGCCTGCTGGCAAAAGTGCCGACGATCGCTGCTGCCTGTTATCGCTATTCGATCGGCTGGCCGATCCGATATCCGCGCAACAACCTGGAATATGTCGAACGCTTCCTGCACATGATGTTCGAAGTGCCGAGCGAGCCGCTGGCCATGAAGCCGGTCGCTGCGCGCGCGCTCGACCTGCTGTTCATCCTGCACGCCGACCACGAACAGAACGCGTCGACCTCGACTGTGCGCCTGGTCGGTTCCACCGGCGCCAATCCCTACGCCTGCGTCTCCGCCGGCGTCGCGGCGCTGTGGGGGCCTGCGCACGGCGGCGCCAACGAAGCGGTGCTCGACATGCTGGCCGAGATCGGCCGGCCGGAAGACGTTGCCAAGGCCGTGGACCGGGCCAAGGACAAGAATTCCGGCTTCCGCCTGATGGGCTTCGGCCACCGCGTGTACAAGAACTTCGACCCGCGCGCGACCATCATTCGTGAGATGACCCATGAAGTGCTGGGCGAGCTCGGCGTCAACGACCCCCTGCTCGAAGTGGCCTTGCGCCTGGAAGAGGCGGCGCTGAAGGACGACTACTTCATCCAGCGCAAGCTGTACCCGAACGTGGATTTCTACTCGGGCATCATCTACAAGGCGCTCGGCATACCGCGCGAAATGTTCACCGTAATGTTCGCCATCGCGCGCACTGCAGGCTGGGTATCGCACTGGCTCGAGCAGCAGACCGATCCGGAAAGCAAGATCGGCCGTCCGCGCCAGATCTACACCGGCGCCACCGAGCGCAAGTACACACCGTTGTCCACGCGCTGACTTGTTGTTGCCAAGGTCGATGACGCCCCGCATTGCGGGGCGTTTTCTTGTCTAGCCATCGGCGTTCTCGGCGAGCAGCCTGGTAACGGCCGCCAGCGACGCGCGCTGCATTGGCTTGCCGTCCACGGCGCTCAGCGGCGCGTGACGGAGCAGAGTGGTCGGCAGCACGACGACTTCGACGGCCAGCCCGTCGACGGAGAATTCCCAGGCGGGAAAGCTGGCGCTGAGCCCCTTGCCGACGCGCAGCTTGCGCTCCTGCAGCCGGGCCGGCCGCCCCGCCTCGAGCACGAAACGTGCAACCGCGTCGGCGTCGTCA
>JBAZBG010000162.1:0-5877 GCA_041671585.1 Arenimonas sp.
GCGCGACCGCGAGTTCAATGCCGATGTCAGCCATGAATTGCGCACGCCGCTCGCGGTGATCCGTGGCGCTGCCGAGCTGCTGCTGGCCAATCCGGAAATTCCGGACAAGACCCGGCAGCGACTCGCACGCATCGAGCGTGCCGCGGTGCAATGCACCGACCTGACCACGGCTCTGCTGCTGTTGTCGCGCAACGAACGTGGCAGCGGCAGCACCAACCTGTACAAACTGTGCGCTGCCCTGGCTGAGGCAAATCGCGCCCAACTGGGCAGCAAGCCGATCATCATCAATGTCGTCGGTCGCGACGATGTGGTGGTCAATGCGCCGGAGGCGGTGCTTTCGGTGGCGCTCGGCAACCTGCTCGGCAATGCCTGCAAGTACACCTCCGAAGGCGAGGTGCGCATGATCATCGAAGGCGACCGGGTGAATATCGAGGACACCGGCCACGGCTTGAGCGTGGAAGACGCGGCACGGCTGTTCGAGCGCGGCTATCGCGGTTCCAGTGCCGGCGGCACCAGCGGCGGCGGCATCGGCTTGTCGATCGTGCGCCGGCTTTGCGATCTGTATGGCTGGACGGTGAGCATTGCGCCGCGGCCGGAGCGTGGGGCGGTGGCGACGCTGGTGTTTGATTCGATGGCGGACAAAGCGAGTGCTGCGGGTGGGGCGGTTCGCGGCTGAAGCCGCTCCTACAGACAGGTGCAGCGGGGTGGTTAGGGGGCGGCGGGTGTTTTGCTGGCTTCCAGCGGGAGCTTCGTGGCGTGGACGTCGATTAGCGGGCCGAGTTCGTAGACGTTGCGGTAGCCGTAGTTGTACAGCGCGATGTAGGTCGACAGGTTGAGCGACGCGCTGGCCATCTTGGCCGGAAACGGCTTCTCGGCGCCGGAAAAATTGTTGTTGCAATAGATCAGGATGCGCGTCGACTTGTCCGGGATCGTCTGCGCCAGACTGTCGACGGTGATGTCCGGAAAACTGAGGTTGATCGCGCCGTGCACATGCAGCAGGCGATATTTCTCGGCGCTCCTGGCGTCGAGCACGATGGTGCCGGGCTCGCGGCTCATGCGCAGGAAATCCTGTTCCGACACACGGTGCGATTGCCGGTGCTCCGCGGCTTGTCGGGAGACGCGCAGGAAGCCGTCCATGTCGATTGCCGGGTTGTCCAACCCGACGGCAGACTCGGCGCCGTGCGCCGCCCCCGTCGCACCAGCCATCAATGCCAACGACATCAGCAGTGGGAACACCTTCATGGCTGGCCTCCGGGTCGGAACTGTCGCCTGGTTCGTCATTTCGATGCCGGACCAGGACGATAGTTCAATGGCCGGCGCTTCTTACTCCAGCCAGCCGCGGGTGTCGGGCGTGCTGCCGCTGAACAGGCCGAAGTACAGCTCCTGCATGTGCTTGGTGACCGGTCCGGGCTTGCCGGCGCCGACCTGACGGCCGTCGACCGAGCGGATCGGGGTAATTTCTGCGGCCGTGCCGCACATGAACAATTCGTCGCACAGGTAAAGGTACTCGCGCGGCATGTCGCGTTCGACCACCGTCAGTCCGGCGCCGCGCGCCAGCGTCATGATGGTGTCGCGGGTGATGCCGTTGAGCAGCGCGGCACTGACCGGCGTGGTGTGCAATGCGCCGTCGAAGACCAGGAAGATATTCTCGCCGGCGCCTTCCGAGAGCAGACCGGTGGAGGCCAGGGCGATGCCCTCACCGAAGCCGAGGCGGCGCGCTTCACGCGCGATCAACTGCCCGGACAGGTAATTGCCACCGGCCTTGGCGCCTGCCGGCAGCGTATTGGGCGCGAACCGCTGCCAGCTCGACACGCAGGCGTCGATGCCGGCCTCCAACACGCCGGCGCCCAGGTAGGCGCCCATTTCCCAGGTGGCGACCGAAACATCGACCGGTGTATCCGCGGACAGGCCGAAGCCGCCCAGGCCACGGTAGGCAATGGGTCGCAGGTAGGCTTTGGTCAGCTTGTTGGCGGCGATGACGTCGCGACTGGCCTTGGTCAGCTGTTCCAGCGTGTAGGGTATCGGCATGTCATAAATCTTGGCCGAGGCATACAGACGCTTCAGGTGATCGGTCAGTCGGAAGATCTTCGCGCCGTTCGGCGTTTCATAACTGCGGATGCCCTCGAAGACGGACGATCCGTAATGCAGGCCATGGGCCATCACATGCACGGTCGCTTCCCGCCAGGGTTTGACCTCGCCGTTGTGCCAGATGAAATCGGGATAGCGCTGGGTCATGACGGGCTCCGTGGCAAACCGCCATTTTACCCGACGTACCCGGATGCACTAGTGTCGCGTGCGCTTCGAACCGCCCTCAGAACTGCATCCACCAGCAGCCGGCGTTGTTGAGCAGGTGGAAATACGTCGTTTCGGACTCAAGGTCAGCCTCGCCGCGCATCTGGTCGACGCGCAGCAGGTCGGCCGCGCGTGGGCGACGGGCCGGTGCGACAGCGCTCTCAGCGCCTGGCTCCGCCAGGCTGGCCTCGACGTCGAAGGAGTCGTCAATGCTCTCGGCATCAACCTCGACATCCTCGACCGGAGTCCTGGGGAATTCAAAGTCGGCGCTGGCGTAACCGCGTGGATCCGCGGTCGATACCAGTTGCACGTCGACCACCGGCCGCTTGCTGAAAGCGCTGAGCCGGTCCATGAGGCGATAGCCCTGGGCAGTCCCCATGCCAGTCCAGTGGTAGAAGTCCGCCAGCCGGTTGGCATCGCCGTTTTCAAGCGCGGCGCGCACCCCGAACAGCAGGTCGCTCTGGTTGCGCGCGCAACTGCGGACGCGAACCGCCACGGCCGGCCGCTCAGCCGAACCCGGCGGGACGCTGGCGACGGCGTGCAGGTCCTCGCAACGGCGATCGGTGAATATGGTGCCGCCGTCGGGGCCCACGCAACGGCGCAGACCTTCGGCCTGCGCGCCGTCGGTTTCAGCCGGCGCCGATTGCACGCTGGACGCGGGCCAGGCAACGATCAGCAGCAACAAGGCCGCGCGGGTGGTGACGGTTTTCATGCGCCACCGACGATAGCACCGGCAAGCGCCCCGATGGGAGTGCCCTAGCGCAGTCTGGCCAACACGGCTTCGGTCGGTTTGGTCAGGTTCAGAGTGTAGAAATGCAGCTCGGGCACGCCGGCGTCGATCAGGCGCTGGCACATGGCGCCGACCAGGTCGGCGGCCAGTTCGCGGATGCCCTCGACATCGTCGCCCAGCGCCGTCATGCGCTTGGCGATCCAGCGCGGGATCTCGGCGCCGCAGGCTTCCGAGAAGCGCCTGAGCTGGGTGAAATTGGAGATCGGCATGATGCCGGGAATGATCGGCACGGTGATGCCCAGCTTGCGGGCATCGTCGACGAAGCGGAAATAGGCGTCGGTGTTGTAGAAGTATTGGGTGATCGCTGAGTCCGCGCCGGCGTCGATCTTGGCCTTGAAATGGCGCAGGTCGGCCAGCGCATCTTCGGCCTGCGGATGGGTTTCCGGATAGCAGCCGACCTCGATGCGGAAATGGTCGCCCTGTTCCTCACGAATGAAGGCCACCAGATCGGTGGCGAAGCGGAAGTCGCCCATGCGCGCCATGCCCGAGGGCAGGTCGCCACGCAAGGCGACGATGCGATCGCAACCGAGCGCGCGGTACAACTGCAGCAGGTGGGAAATTTCCTCGCGCGTGCCGCCCATGCAGCTGACGTGCGGCACGCCGTTGAGTGCATGCGTCTGCCGCAGCTCGCGTACGGTTTCCGGCGTGTAGCTCAGGGTCGAACCGCCGGCGCCGAAGGTGACCGACACGAATTGCGGCGCGTGCGCCTTCAACTTGCGCACCGTGCGGTCGAGCTGCGCGCGCTGCTCGTCGGTCTTCGGCGGGTAGAACTCGAAGGAAATCGGAATCATTGGCGGTCCGTTAGGGACGACGGGCGACCGAAGGCGCCCGTCGTTGTTCGCTTAGTAGCGATAGTGCTCGGGCTTGTACGGGCCGTCGACGTTGACGCCCAGGTAGGCGGCCTGTTCGGGCGTCAGCGTGGTCAGCTTCACGCCGATCTTCTCCAGATGCAGGCGCGCCACTTCCTCGTCCAGCTTCTTGGGCAGGATGTAGACCTTGTTCTCGTACGTGTCCTTGCTCGCCCACAGGTCGATCTGCGCCAGCGTCTGGTTGGAGAACGAGTTGGACATCACGAAGCTCGGATGGCCGGTGGCGCAACCCAGGTTCACCAGGCGGCCTTCGGCGAGCAGGAAGATTTCGCGGCCGTCCGGCATGCGGTACTTGTCGACCTGCGGCTTGATGTTGAGCTTGGTGATGCCCGGCGCGTTGTTGAGCTTGTCGACCTGGATCTCGTTGTCGAAGTGGCCGATGTTGCAGACGATCGCCTGGTTCTTCATCTGGGTCAGGTGCTCGAGCGTCAGCACGTCCTTGTTGCCGGTGGTGGTGACGTAGATGTCGCCGCGACCGAGCGTGGATTCGACCGTGTTGACCTCGAAGCCTTCCATCGCCGCCTGCAAGGCATTGATCGGATCAATCTCGGTGACCACGACGCGGGCGCCGTAGGCGCGCAAGGAATGGGCCGAGCCTTTGCCGACATCGCCGTAACCGCAGACGACCGCGCACTTGCCGGCCAGCATCACGTCCATCGCCCGCTTCAGGCCGTCGGCCAGCGATTCGCGGCAGCCGTACAGGTTGTCGAACTTGGACTTGGTGACCGAGTCGTTGACGTTGATCGCCGGCACCAGCAGCGAGCCGGCCTGGACCATCTGGTACAGGCGGTGCACGCCGGTGGTGGTCTCTTCGGACACGCCCTTCCAGTCCTTGACCACGGTGGTCCAGAAGCCGGGCCGCTCGCGGGCGACGCGCTTGAGCAGGTTCTTGATGATCTGCTCTTCATGCGATTCGGACGCGGTGTTGACCCAGTCGGAACCCTGCTCGAGCTCATAGCCCTTGTGGATCAGCAGGGTGACGTCGCCGCCGTCATCGACCACGAGCTCCGGGCCCTTGCCGCCGGGGAAGGTGACCGCATCGAGCGTGCAATCCCAATATTCTTCCAGCGTCTCGCCCTTCCAGGCGAACACCGGCGTACCGGTCTTGGCGATCGCCGCAGCGGCATGGTCCTGGGTCGAGAAAATATTGCAGGACGCCCAGCGCACGTCGGCGCCGATGTCCTTCAGCGTTTCGATCAGCACGGCGGTCTGGATGGTCATGTGCAGCGAGCCGGTCACGCGCACGCCCTTGAGCGGCTTGGCGACGGCGTATTTCTTGCGGATCGACATCAGGCCCGGCATCTCGTGCTCGGCGATATCGAGTTCCTTGCGGCCCCAGTCGGCCAGCGACAGGTCGGCGACTTTATAGTCGTGCGTCAGGTTGGTAACAGCGTTCATGGTGTTTGCTCCGGTTGTGTTTGCGATGTCTTTCCAATCGCAAAGTCCGGGCGCCGTTGTTCGTGAATCCCTTGCCGAGCCTGTTCCCTTGCCTGCATCGAATGCAGCCGGGCTTGCAGCGCCCCTCGGCGGGGGAGCGGCATTATATCGCTATCTCGCGATGAAAGGATGAATCCCCTGTTTTGAATGTGGGAGCGGCTTCAGCCGCGATTCTCCTGCGCTTGAAACAGAAGAGCATCGCGGCTGGCTTCTAACAGACGAATGTCTGGCCAGCCGCTCCTACAAGGGTGCCGCACTGCGCTGATTTGCAAAGAAAAACGCCGGCGAAAGCCGGCGTCTCTCCATGCCAATGCCAGCCGATTCAGGCTTTCTTGCTGGCGATCCAGCGGTCGATCTTGGCGTCGAGCACGCTCAACGGGAGCGAGCCGTCCTTCAGGATCTGGTCGTGGAATTCGCGGACATCGAACTTGTCGCCGAGTGCTTGTTCGGCGCGGTTGCGCAGCTCGCGGATCTTCATCTGGCCAACTT
>JBAZBG010000163.1:0-5877 GCA_041671585.1 Arenimonas sp.
GCCGCTCCTACAAATTCGGCGCCACCAAAAAAGGAAGCGGCCCGGAAAATTCCGGGCCGCTCTGCCTTCCATGGCAAACCGCTGCCAGAGCTGGGGGGAGTCAGTACTGCGTGGCGTAGCGGCTGACGGCAACCGAGTAGGCGGCGCGAGTGACGCCGGCAGTCGGATCGAAATACGCATGCAGCGTCGGGGTCAGGTCGTACGGACCCTGGGTCACCGTGAAGCGCGCGTTCATCAGCCCGGCATCGAGCGCACCCTGCACGTAGCCACGCAGGTTGGCCGGGATGCTGGCGGCGTCTTCAATCGGAATCCGCTTGCCGTCGTAGCTGACCGACAGCGTACCGGTGTAGGCCACGGCCTCGTTCTGCAGGCCGAGCGCCTGCACCAGTGCATACGCCAGCTGCAGGCGATTGACCGAGTTGGTCGGCAGGAATTTGCCGTTGACCAAACCCATCAGGCCGGCGTGCGTCTGCGACAGGTCACGCAGCGGCGCGGCCACGGCGACCGCCGATTCGGCGTAGGGATACGCCGCATTGGTGGTGGCCAGATCGCTGAAGCTCGGCGTGTTGCTGAAGGGCAACGCCTGGCGGGAGCTGACGCCCATCACCAGGTACTGCGCCATCTCGCTGCGCTTGAGCAGGGCATCCGGACGGAACTTCTTGTCCGAGTAACCATCGACCAGGCGATTGCTGACTGCATATTCGATCGCGCCGCGGGCTGGATGGTTGGCGATGTCGTCAAGGCCCAGGTAACCGGCAGAGTTCAGGAAGCTGATGGTGCCGTCGACATAACCCGGTGCGGCATAACCATTAGTGACGCCGGCCGGATCAAGCGCAGTGCCCGAGACCGAACCGATGCCGCGCACGGTGACCGTCCAGGTTCCCGGCTGCGCCGGCGCGCTCACCACAACAGTGTCGCCGAGCACGGGAAGCGCGATGGCCGAACCATACCGCTGGCCGTCCGGTGCGGTCAGAACCACCGCTACGGTATTGGCGTCGACCGTGGCGCGAGCGCTGACCCAGGCGACGCCGGGGCCGACTTCGAAGGACTTTTCTTCCGGCGTGCCGACCGGCGAGAAGAACACGCTGAACGGCATGCTGGTACCGGCGGCGAGCTGCGCATTGCTGTTGAACGTGCGGAGCGCATTCACCGTCTTGCCGTAGTCGGTGCGGATGCCCTGCGCCATCGCCACCGCGGCATAGGCGTTGACGTGACCGCTACCCACTTCCCAGTTCTCGCGACCGGTCATGTTGGTCGCGGTCTCTTCCAGGATGGATTTGACCTTGGCCGGCGTGAGGTTCGGGTTCGCCTCGAACATCAGCGCGATGATGCCGGCCGTGTGCGGCGTGGCCATCGAAGTGCCGCTCATGTGCGTATAGAACGGCAGGTGCGCCGGGTCGAGCGTATTGGCATCGTGTTCTGCCTCGAGCGGCGGCAATACGCCGGTGCTGTCGCGCGTGGAAACGATGTCGACGCCGGTGGCGACGATGGTGGGCTCATTGAAGTAAGTCCAGCTCTTGCCGTCCGGCATGGTGAAGGTGCCGGTCTCGAAGCGCTTGCCGCGCGAAGAGAAATCGGTGAGGCGGCCGTTCTTCTCGCCGGCGCCCACGGAAATCACCCACGGCGCCTGCGCATAGGGGTTGTGCGTGTCTTCGCCCGGACCATCATTGCCTGCGGCGAACACGCTGACGATGCCGCGCTTGTAGGCTTCGTAGGTGGAAACGTTGACCGGATTCATCGGCTCGAACGCACCCGAGCTGCCCCAGGAATTGCTGACGACGCGGATCGGGCTGCGGAAACTGAACTGGTTGGTGATGGCGTAATCCAGGCCGCCAACGGCGTCCAGGATCAACAGCACGGCGCCGGAGCCATAACCGACCAGGTCGGCGCCTGGAGCAACGCCACGATACAAGCCATTCGAGCGCGCGCCGGTGCCGCCGATGGTGCCGGCGCAATGGGTGCCATGGCCGGAGCCGGTGTCGGTGTTGGGCATGCCCTGCACATAGGTGATCGGCAGCATGGTGTCGACCGCGGCAAGATTGGTCGCGCCTTGCACGTTCTCGACCACGTGCTTGCCGAACTCGAGGTCCATGTGCGTTGCGTCGATGCCGGAATCGTTGACCACGACGCTCACGCCCTTGCCGCTATACGGCACGGCGCGACCGAAATCGCCCTGGTTGGCGACCACGCGCTCTGCGCCGGAAATCTGCCGGGCCTCTTTGTTGAAGTAACGCAGCGGACGATTGGGGAAGATGGAAAGCACGTCCGGCTGGCTGGCCAGCGCACGGATTTCCGACGGCGTGGCGACGACACCGGCGATCGGCAGCGAGCGCATGGTGATGCCCTTGGTGATGCCCAGGCTCTTCAGCGTGCCCAATTGCGTCGCATTGATCGGACCGGAGTGGTCGTAGGTGACGACGACGGTGAGTTCTTCGCCCGGAAGGGCACTGCTCAGTTGCTTCGCCAGGTCCGCGCTGATCTGCGCTTCGGCGAGGGCGATTCCGCTAAACAGGATGCCGGAGGCGATCGCTGAGAGCTTGAATGTGACGGACTTCAAGGAACGGTGCATTTTTGGTCTCCGAAAGTAGGGGCCGACGGCGGCTGGCTCGGTGTGCGTACGTTCCGCTCCCGGCCGCGCCCTGCCTATCCGGTGAACAACCCATAAAGTATGGGGGGAGACACCTATGGACTCGCCCTGTGGAACATGAGTTACTTCGTGCCGTCGAGGCGGGTCGTTGACGCCCCGGCTGCCACCGCTCCCATCTGTCATCGATGCGTTGCGGACCACGCCTTCGCGGAGACTGTCATGACTATCGCTGCGCGCTCTTTCTTCGCCCCGATGCTGTTGCTGCTTTCGGCGTGGAGCAGCGTGGCCGCCGCACAGTCGCTGCCGGTATCGGTGAACGTTTCCGGCAATATCGCCACGGTGATCATCGGCGCGGAAAACAATCCCATTGCCGATGTCACGCTGAGCTTCGATGATGCCAACGGTCTCAGCGCCGCCAGCCTTGGCGTCAGCGCGCAGATGGTCAGCATCAGCGACCCCGCCCTGCTGTCGCGCCTGTCCGGTGGCGCGCTGACGGCGATGTCTTCCAGTTTCCCGGTGATGATCACCATCGAGCCTCCGGCCCTGGGCGGCCTGTCGCAGCATCGGGTCACGCACATCGAAGTGCACACCCATGCCCTGCCCTACATCGCCGGCTCGCCCTTGCGCTTGTTCAAGGCGCAGTTGAATGGACCGTTCCGCGATATCACCGATGGCGTCTTGCCGGGCAGCGTACGCACGCGCGGTAGCACGCCGGGCTGGTCGCAATTCATCATCGTCACCGATCTTCGTGGGACCTCCGGCGTGATCGCCGAGAAGTTCGCCTACCTGCGCACCCAGCTGGCGGCGTTGCCGATTGGCGAACGCACGCCGTTGAGCAATTACCTCGACCAGGCCGAAGACGCCGTGGCCGATGGCCGATACAGCGACGCCGCGGCGGCGCTCGACAGTTTCACCGCCCGTGTTTCCAGCCGCTCGGGGACCTTCATCCCCGACCTGTGGCGTGCGACCCGGGACACCCAGAACATCGCCGGCGAGCTTCTGGCCGGCGCCTCCACCCTGGGTTTCAGCATCGGCTTCCTTCGCGACTTCGGGATTTGACGCAGAGCACGCGGAGTTGATCGGACTGGCGCTAGTATGGCGCCATGCCCGCGCGTCTAACTGCCTACCTTCCGGATAACGGTGCCGCTTCGCACCTGCTGCGAGCCCCGGCGCGCGTGCGTATCGGCCGGGGCCCGGAGTGCCAGTTCCGGCTGGAACATCCCTCGGTGTCCCGGGCGCACGCGGAACTGGTGCCGGACGGCGATGCCTGGCGGCTCGCCGATCTCGGCAGCAAAAACGGCTGTTTCCTCGACGGCGTACGCATCGAATCCGCCCTGCTCGACCACCCCGCCTGGCTGCGCGTAGGCGACATCTATTGCGAGTTCGAGCCCCTGTCCGAGGAGGCCGCTGACAGCGCTGAAAAACGGCTGTCGGTCAAGCGTGCGAACTCGATGCTGCTGGTGGAAAGACTGGCCCAACACACGTCCTTGCCGGACCTGCTCGCGGAAACCGTGCGCGCAACCGTCGAACTGGCCGACTGCGAACGCGGCTTCCTGCTCCTGGCCGACCACGGCAATTTCGAAGTTGTCGCCAGCCACGGCCTGGATCCGGTCTCGCTGCGCTCACGCGAGTTCCACGGCAGCGTCGGCGCGATGCAACGGTCGCTGGGCTCGAAACTTCCGGTCGTGATCAACGATGTCCAGGCCGATGCCGAGCTGGCGATGCGCGCGTCGGTGATTGCCGGCGGCCTGCGCACGCTGGTCTGCCTTCCCCTGCTCGCCAGCGGCGAGGTGCTCGGGCTGGTGTATGCCGACAGCCGCCGCGCCGGCTCGGTCATCACGACGATGGACCTGGATCTGCTGCGCGCGTTTGCCGAGCGGGCGTCGCTCTGGATTGCCGCGCGACGCGGCGTGCTGGCGCTGGCCGAGCTGATGCCCCGGGCCGCGCCGCACTGGACTGAAATTGTCGAGGCCCAGCAAAAAATCCAAGAGTCGGCATGAGCACGAGCAGCGACCCGAGAGATCGGTCTGGCGGCAGTGGCGGAGATGCAACGGCGACCGGCCTGTATGTCGGCGCCGACTTGCCGCCGGGTAGCGTCCTGGCCGAGCGCTTCCGGATCGAGCGCCTGCTCGGAATCGGTGGCATGGGTGTTGTCTACCTCGCCACCGACCTGTCCCTGGGCATCCAGGTGGCGATCAAATTGCTGCGCCCGGAACTGGCCAATCGTCCGGATGCTTTCGAGCGTTTTCGCCAGGAGTTGTTACTGTCGCGCCAGGTTTCCAGTCCCCACGTCGTGCGCATCCACGACATCGCCCAGGACGGCGGACGCTGGCTGATCAGCATGGACGCCGTCGACGGCCAGCCGCTCGACAAGCTGCTGGATTCGCGCGAGGCCATGCCGGTCGATGAAGCCGTGGCGATCACAAGGCAGATCGCGCTTGGCCTGTCGGCCGCACACGCCCGCGGTGTGATCCATCGCGACCTGAAGCCCTCGAACATCCTGGTCGACGGCAACGGCGTCGCCTACATCAGTGATTTCGGCATCGCCCGCTCGCTCGGCGGTAGCGGACTGACCCAGACCGGCGCCGTGCTCGGGACGCCGGAATACCTGTCACCGGAGCAGGCACGCGCCGAACCGGTCGATGCCCGCAGCGACCTCTACGCGCTCGGCCTGCTGCTGTACGAAATGCTTTCCGGCGAACCGGCCTTTTCCGGCGGCACCCAGGCCGAATCGCTAACCCAACGCCTGGTCGGCCCGCCGCCGCCGATTCGGCGCAAGCGACAGGACGTCCCGGCTTGGGTCGAACGCTTGCTCGACCGTTTGTTGCGGCCGAATCCGGCGCATCGTTTGCAAAGCGCCGATGCCGTGGTCCAGGCCATCGACCGCCGCGAAGTACCGCGCGACTTCCGCCCGGGCAAGCGCACCTGGCTGACGGCTTCGGCGGTGGCGTTGCTGGCCGTCGTCGCCGCCCTGGCCTGGCGCTATCAGCCCACCGTCGCACCGGCATTGCCGCCGCCCGATCGCCTGCTGGTGCTTCCGGTCGAAAACGCGACCGGCGAACCCGAGTTGGTCGCGCCGCTTGCCGCCTACAGCGAGCATCTGCGGCAAAGCCTGGCGACGGCGCCCGATCTGGTGATCGTCGATGGCGAACGCGTCGACCAGGCCATCGCCCAGTTGGGATTGCCGGACAGCCGCGTCGCCGACGTCAAGACCGAGGCCATCCTGCGCGAGGTGCCGGCCACGCAGGTGCTGCGCCCGCGGCTGGATCACATCAACGGCGGCTATCGTT
>JBAZBG010000164.1:0-5875 GCA_041671585.1 Arenimonas sp.
TGCGCGGCGTTGTCGATGTAAGTGATGTCCATCTTGTTGTGGCCGCCGTCGATGAAACGCAGGCGGCCGGCTCGGGCGCGTTCGGCCAGGCGTGGCAGGAGTTGGGTGTCGCCCGGGCCCCAGATGAGGCGGGGGCGTAGGGCGACGGTTGATAGCAGTTCGGAGTTGGCGGCCAGAACGATTTTCTCGGCGATCATTTTGGTCGCCGGATACGGCGCCTTGAAATAACTGCCGTACGGCGTGTTGGCTTCGTTGCCGCCTTCCACCGGCGTGCGCCCGCTATGGGTCACGCTCGGCGTCGAGGTGTATACGAGCTTGTCGATGCCGTGCGCACGGCAGGCGGCAATGACGTGTTCGGTACCGCGCACGTTGGCGTCGAAATAACTTTGATAGCTACCCCAGGCGCCGGCCTTGGCGGCGTTGTGCAGCACCGCGTCATGTCCGGCGCAGGCGCGCGAGACAGCGTCGGCATCGGCCAGGTCGCCGAGCACCTGCTGCACGCCCATCGCTTCCAGCGCCGGATGATGGCTGCGCTGAAAGCTGGTGACGGTTTCGCCGCGCGCACGCAGCAAACGGCAAAGCGCCGTGCCGAGAAACCCGCCGCCGCCCGTTACCAGGATCCTCATGCCGTCAGGCCGAGCTGCTTGCCCGCCCATCGCGCCAGCTGCTCGCGGCCGATCTTGGCGTTATGGCGGATATCCACGGGGAAGCCCGGGTGGATCAGGAAGGTTTCGATGCGCCCGGTGTGGACGAAGCCCTGGCCGAGTTTTTGCAGCTCGGCGAGCACGCTGGCGCGCGCGTCCTTTTTTACCGACGGCTGCAACTCGACGCAGAGCACGGGTCGCTGATGGCCCTTATCGCCTATGCCGACCAATGCGGTGCGGCGGACCGCCGGATGCACATTGAAGACCGGCTCGACCTGTTCGGTATACAGGCCGCCGATCTCGGTCAACACGCGATGCGATTTGCGTCCGCAAAACCACAGTCGACCCTGCCCGTCGAACCAACCCAGGTCGCCCATGCGATGGACGATGCGCTCGCTGCCATCGCTGAGCCGTTCGCGGATCTTGGCCAGCGCCGTGGCTTCCGGGCGGCGGAAATATTCGTCGGTCGTCGATGGCCCCGACACGGTGATTTCACCAATGCCGCCAGCAGGCACCTCAAGCTGTTTGTTCCATTCGGGCAAGGCGCCGTCGCTGATGCGGATGATGCGCACCAGGTTTGGCGGCACGGGCCGGCCAACGCAAGTGCCAGCGCCGCGCTCGGTATCCTCGCGCGTGCTCTGCAATTCGCGGCCTTCGATCACCGCCACCGGCAAACATTCGGTCGCGCCGTACGGTGTCCACAATTGCGCATCGTCGGGCAACAGGCTGCGCATCTTCGCCACCACATCGGCTGGCACCGGCGCGCCAGCAGACGTCACCCGGCGAATGCCCGGCAACGGTTCGCCGTAGCGCGCCAACACATCCACCAGCGCCGGCGAGCCGAACAACTGGTCGACGCCGAAGCGCCGCATCGCGTCGATCAGCTTGCGCGGATCGGCAGCGGCCGGCCGGGTCGGGTCCATGTCGGGAATGATCGAAGTCAGCCCCAGCGCCGGATCGAACAAGGCAAACGGCGGGAAGGTCGGCAGATCGACGCCGCCGGGTTCGATCGCAAAGGCGCGACGCAACAAATCGATCTGCGCGACGAAATGCCGGTGCCGATACACCACGCCCTTGGGCAGACCGGTTGAGCCAGAGGTGAACAGGATCGCAGCAACATCTTCGGCGGCGGTGTCGATCAGTGAGGGTGGCGCATCAGCGCCAAGCGCTTCGACCTGTGCCAGCGTCGGACCGCCCCAGAACCAGCGTCTGCCCGCCGTCACCCGGATGCGCGCGCTGCGTGCCCAACCAAAGCCCAGGCGCGCCGCGTGGGCGAGCGCAATGCCGATGAATGCGCCGGGCTCGGCTTCGTCCAGGCAGCGCTTGAGCGCGGAGCGGGCAATGCCCGGATCGACCAGCACCGGTACCGCGCCCATCTTGAACAAGGCAAACATCAGCAGGAAAAATTCCGGCGACGGCCGCACCATGACCACCGTACGCATGCCGCGTTCGACGCCGATCCGGCGCAGACCCGAGGCGATCGCATTCGAGCGCTGCTCCAGTTGCCGATAGCTCAGCGTCAGGTCATAACGCGCAAAGCCATTGAGTCCACGCCGGCCAGGACAACGCATGGCGATCTGCTCGCCGCGTTCGACGGCCATGCGCGGCAGGATGGCAGCAATATTGCAGGACTTAATCATCGATAGCTCGTATAGAGGCGACTTTGTAGGAGCGGCTTCAGCCGCGATGCTGTTCGCCAGGAACCATCGCGGCCAAAGCCGCTCCTACAAAAGCTTACAGCCGATGGCGGTCGAGGAAGGCGCGGATCGCGGGCACCAGCACCTCGGCCTTGTCTTCGAGCACGTAGTGGCCGGCATCGGCGAACACGTGCGGCTCAGCGTTCGGCAGCGCGCGTTGGAAGACTTCGAGAAAGTGCTTGTCGAACACGAAATCCTGCAGGCCCCAGCCGATGAAGGCTGGGCGATCGCCATATTCGGGCAGTTTCTTCCCGGCCGCTTCGACCAGCGACCAGGCGCGATCTTTTTGCGACAGAGGAATGTCCTGCACGAAGCGCAGCGTGCTGATGCGGTTGGCCCAGCTATCGTAAGGCGCGTTGTAGGCGGCGCGCACCGCGGCTGGCATCTTATTGACCACACCGAAGCGCGTGGCGCCATCGGCGAAGGCATTGAAGCCGCGAATCAGCACGGCGCCGAGCCTGGAATCGCGACCAAGCTTGAGCTGCCAGGGCATGGCCTTGGCCGTCGGCAGCGGAAACGACGCGGTGTTGAGCACGACCAGGCGCTTGACTCGCGCACTGTGCTTGAGCGCCCAGCCGAAACCGATCATGCCGCCCCAGTCGTGCACGGCCAGGGTGAGGTTGTCGCCGAGATTCAGTGCGCCCAGCAAGCGGTCGAGATCGTCGACGCGCGACTGCAGGGTGTAGGTGTAGTGCCCGTCATCGGGCTTGTCCGACAGGCCCATGCCGATATGATCGGGCACGATGCAGCGGTAGTTGTCGCGCAGGCCAAGCACCAGTTTGCGCCAGTAGTAACTCCACGACGGATTGCCGTGCAGCATCACGACGGCCTCGCCATCGCGCGGGCCTTCGTCAAGGTAGCTCTGGCACAGGCCGTTGGGGTGGGCGAAGTTGTGGGGGGTGAAGGGATAGTCGGGGAAGTTCATCGATGCTTGCAGTATGGGTTACGGCATTCAGGTTTTGTTTGGGCTCGGGCCAACCTGCGCGGGGCACCAGGGGCGCCTATCTCATGCCGACCTGCGACCAAGAGGGGCATTGTCGCAGAATTTGCTATAAAGATTGCGCGAGAAGGCGCCCAGTGCACCCAAGTGGCTCTGGGCGGATCTACAGGCGGTTATCGCGTGGCCGAGACGATTGAACTCAGTCCCGAGATCATGGTGAACGATTTTCCACAAGAAACTGGAACCGGAATATGCGAACACCAAATTCAGGCATCGCTATAGGGTGCGTACTGCTGACGGCACTGTTAAGCAGCATGGGTGCCCATGCCGCCGCAGCCGACAGCAAAGGATCCGTCCAGGCACAGCCGGTCCGTGTCGTGGCCGATACCCAGGCCGGAGCACGCCGCCAAGGTACGGTCAACGTCGGCGGCATCAACTGGGCGTGCAGTGGTGCGCATTGCCGTGCCTCAACCACGTCATCGGCCGTCGCGGCACCGCTGGCGGTGTGCCAAGGGCTTGCGCGCGAGGTTGGCGCGATACGAGGTTTTGCGCTTGCGAACCGCCCTTTGAACGGCAGTGAGCTACAGCAATGCAATCGCGTGGTACTCGCAGTGGCTAGCCGAAAGGCCTCCCCTTACCCGGAGAACTGGACCGAACCAGATGCCCGTGCTGACAAAAGCTCTGCCTTCGAAGACCTGAGGAATGAGCTGCGGAAGAACCGTCAAACCGCGTTACCGCCGGCAAAAAAACCTTCCGCATCATTGCAGTCAGCACCGCCGGCGGAAACGAAGGCGCCAACAGCACTTGGCTCACGCGGCTATCCCGTGCGTATCCGCACAGAAAGCCCCGACGAATTGCGCGTTATCGGGCAGCGCCTCGCCCGCTCACGCAGCTATCCCGTGCGTGTCCGGACAGAGGGCCTGAGCGCGACCGGCACCGGCGGCACGGAAGCACGGCTTCCAGTCACGTCGATAAGAATACGAACCGAAAGCCTGAGCGTGACCGGCACCGGCGGCACGGAAGTACGGCTTCCAGTCACGTCGATAAGAATACGAACCGAACGCCTGACTGTCACCGGCGCCGGTTCGGATCGTTAAGCATCAGGGTTTCCGAAATTCAATCTGCGGCACGGGAGAAAGACATGAAAATGACACGCAAACTCACGGCAGCTCTGTTGGGCGCCGTGCTGATGGTTTCCGCCACCGCGGCATCCGCGCAGCGGTTGCCGCCCGAGCCGCATTTCGCTTTTACCGTGCCACTGCGGCTGGTCAACCTGCCTCCGGGAGATCTGACATACAGAGTCGTCTGCATGGTCTACGATGCGGGCGGCGACCAGATGGCCAGGGGCATCAAACAAGCCGATTTCAGCGGCGGGGCCGTGGATACCGAAGTAGTTGTCAATGTGAGTGTAAGAGTGGATGGGTACATTGCTCCCCCCAGCGAAGCGACCAGCTATGAATGCTTGTTGGTTCTATTTGCTGGGGGCAGTCAACTCCTGTACGAGGACCACACGGTCAACCCGGTCAATCTTGCGCTTTCTTTCGGAGCGCCGTTCATTCCGGTGGTGTCTGGCTCTATCCCGCGCTAACCCCACAGCCCGCACGGCTAACCATTGAAGCTTTTCGTAGGGAAAATTCATGAACCAGCACTCACGCACCACCGCTTTTTCCATGTTGATGCTCACGGTGGCCGTTCTGTCGTTGGCAAGCTGTAGCGACGGCGTCGGCAGTGATGCTGCGAACACCCCGCCGGCACCCGCTCAAAGCGCTGCAATCGGCAGCGCAAAAGATGCAGTGCGCGGGTCGGAGACTGCTCGGCTATCAGCCGACGCGTTGTGTTCACAGCTGACGCTCGATGAAGTCACTGCCATCGTTGGTAACGATTTCGAGCGAAGGCCGGACGCGGAACAATTGTTCCGGGAGTGCAAGTACGGCGACAGCAAGGACCCGCAGCGGGTTCGCTATTTCTCGCTCGGCAGCAGCCTATTGAAGGAGGCCAGCTGGCGAGAAACGGTGGAATCCGGCGGGAAAGGCAAGGTGTTTGAGCGCGACGGCGTACTGGTGGGCCATTCGGGTCATGCCCGCGGAAAAGGCTTTGGCGATCTCGACGAGATCTGGTTCAAGGACGGGCAGGGTCACGTACTGTATCTGCGCGTGAATTCGAAAATCACCGAGGATCAGGCGGTGGCGCTGGCGAAGGCAGCGATGGACTGAGGCGGCTGGCGGGTAAGCGGGAACAAACCATGAAGCACAAAACACTGATAGCGACACTCATCGCCATCGGCTTTTCACCAAGCGGCGCCTGCCTTGCGATTTCTGTTTTGAAGCCGGACGGAACCAGATCGGTTGACGATAGTCATGTCGCGTGCAGCCAACTGTTCGCGGAGTATGACGAACAAGCGATTTTGGATGCCGTAGCTGCCGACTCCAACGTCCACCTTGGCCAACTGGGCCCGAATGCCCATGCGCGATAGGTGGCAGCATTGAGTGACCCAGCCCTCGCAGCCTGGGAAATCTCATTGACAGCGTCCGCGTAGGGAGTATATCGTCAATACTAGACCAGTCGGTCTAATTGTGTTGACCACCCCAAAAGGA
>JBAZBG010000165.1:0-5869 GCA_041671585.1 Arenimonas sp.
CGAAGCGCAGGACCGCCAGCAGCTTGTCGGTGTCGTTGCGACCGGAGCGCGCGATGCGGCTGACTTCGGCCTGGATGCCGGGGCTCAGGCGCGCGGGCACCTGGTAGAGCGGCGCAGCCCATTGCGCGACTGCCTGCCAGCCCGCGAATTCGCTCCACTCCACGGCCGGATAGGGATCGAACCACGGCGGGGAATCTTTCTCGACGATCAGCGCGGGAAGCCGGGTCTGGTTGATCTCGTAGGTATTGAAGCCTCCGCGCTGCACCGCTGTCGGAAGCATTGGTGTATTACGCGCGTGCAGTCCGATCGGCCGGCCGGCCGGCACCAGGAGGCGAGCATGCAGGCGCTCGACGGGAACCGCCCATTGCAGCGGAATCGTACCGAACTGGAAATTGCCGAACACCGGATTGGCGCCGCTCAGACTGTAGGAATATTCGACCACGTCGCCGACGCGCACATCGTCCAGGAAAACATTCGCCGTCTTGCTGCCATCGAAGATCAGGTATTCGAGTTCCTTTTCACGCTGAAGGATCCGTATCGATGCCGACGCCAGCTTTGCGATCGTTCGCCCATCACGGATCACATTGATCGCGTGCAAACTCAGGCGCTGGTAGGAGGGGTCGAATCCGATTTCGACGTTGGCGGTGGTTTGCACGCCGCTCTCGGTGACAGCCTTCATCGCCAGGTGGCGATAAACCGACTTGCCTGAGCCTTCGATGCGAATTTGGATGTCGCTCAGCAGGTAATAGACCCCGTCGCTGATCTGACCGACGGGAACCTCGACTTTTCGCGGGCTGCTGACCGGGCTCACCCAGTCCGGCACTGGCGCGATCACGAATTCACCCGCGTTGGCGGCAACCGGGCTGCTGCCGAGAAGCAGAACGAGGAGGGGCCATGAACTTGCGACGCGATATAAAATTCTGGTCAGCGACTGGGCCGGCCGCGATAATTTGAAGCGCAATGAAATTCCCCGGAACCGCGCCCAAGGCGCAGACGGGAATGATCTCACAGCCGGGATGCTGAACGGGCCTCAGCCGGGCCGCCCGCACGATGCTCGCCGCGTTGACGCGGCACGGCAATGTTCCGTGACCTTGCGCCGCCCGAAGATTCAGCTGGATTTCATGGCGCCGGTGCGAGCACGTGGATGCGCACCGAACCCAGGGTGACCGATTGTCCGGCGCGAATCTTGCAGGTCTTGCGCAGCTCGGGCTCGCCATCGACCGCAACCGCGCCGCTGGCCACCAGGGCCTTGCCGGCGCCGCCGCTGTCGCACAGGCCGCAAAGCTTGAGCAGTTGGTTGAGCTCCACGTAGTCGCGGTCCGGGTCGAGCTGGAAGTCGATTCGCTGCATGGAGGCGCCAGGTGGAGTTGTCGGACAAGGGGGAATGATATTTGATTTGCGCTGGTTGGCGGGCGGCGAACGCGTGGATCGGGCTATGATGCCGGCATCGCTGCCAGGCCCGGAACCATGAGCGAGAACGAAACCAAGCAAGCCATCGATCGCGCCTTCGCCGCCGTTCCCGAACGCAACACGGGCGACGTGCTGTTGCGGACGATGCAGCAGCATCATGTGCAGCTGTCGGTGATGGCCGACACCAAGGCGAACATCCTGATCACGGTGTCGTCCATCATCCTGACCCTGGTCCTGGGCAAGATGGACGATCCGGACCTGCGGGCGGCGATGATGACGCTTGGCGGCTTCATTTTCCTGTCGCTGCTGCTGGCGGTAATCGCGGTGCTGCCCAAATACCGGCCGCTGCGGATCGCGCCGGGCGCCACGCTGCCGGAAACGTTCAATCTGATGTTCTTCGGCCATTTTTCCGAATTGCCGAAGACGCGCTTCCTGCTGGAGATCGCAGATTCGTTGCAGGCCGATGGGTCGGTGTATGAAACCATGGCCCGCGACGTCTACTCGATCGGCTACTACCTGGCGCATTACAAGTATCGCTACCTGCGCATGTCGTACCTGTTTTTCCTCGGGGGCTTCGTCTTTGCCGCGCTGGTGGAAGCAGTGCACCTGCTGAGTTGAGGATGACGACAGCCCTCAGGCGCGTTCCAGGTGCTTGCACAGCGTCTTCAGGATTTCGATGCGCGCAAACAGCTTGTCGTTTGCCGGAATGACGTTCCAGCCGGCCGCCTCCGTGCTGCAGCGTTCGATCATGTCGCACACGGCGCGTTCGTACTCGGGCCATTTTTCCCGGTTGCGCCAGTCCTCCTCGGTGATCTTGAAATTCTTGAAGGCGATCGCCTTGCGTTCGTTGAAGCGCCGCAGCTGCTCCTCCTCGGTGATCGCCAGCCAGAACTTGACCAGCACCGCGCCATTGCGCACCAATTGCTCCTCGAACGCGTTGATCTCGTGGTACGCGCGCATCCAGTCCGGCTCGGCGCAGAATTTTTCGACCCGCTCCACCAGTAGCCGGCCGTACCAGGAGCGATCGAAGATCGTCACCCGGCCTTTCAAGGGCAGCTGACGCCAGAACCGCCACAGGTAGGGCTGCGCGCGTTCCTCCTGGCTCGGTGCGGCGACCGGGATCACCTGGTAGTGACGGGCGTCCAGCGCGCCGGTGATGCGACGAATGCTGCTGCCTTTTCCGGCGGCGTCCTGACCCTCGAAGACGATGATCAGCGACCGGTCGCGGAAACTGCGTGCGCGAGTGAGCGCATTGAGGCGACCCTGATAGGACTCGAGTTTCTTCTTGTAGTCCTTCCGGGACAAAGTGCGACCGTAGTCGAGCGCGTTGAGCACATTGTGCGAGTCCAGCGGTAACGCGAGAGGTGCTGCTGCCGCCGCCACCGACGACGGCTTGGCGCTGCGCGCGGCCAGCCGGTCCTGCATCGCCTTCAGCAACTGCGTGCCGACCGTGAGGTACCGGTAGTTGGCGTTGCTGCCCTCGACGATCGACCAGGGTGCGTCGCCGGTACTGGTTTCGCGCAGGCTCAATTCGGACACCTGGCGGAAGCGATCGTAGCGTTTGAACCGGTCCCAATCGGTATCGGTCACCCGCCAGCGTGTGTCCGGATCGTCGTGCAAGGCGTTGAGCCGTTGCTTTTGCGCGGCCTTCGACAGGTGAAACCAGAACTTCAGGACCAGCGCGCCCTCGGACACGAGCATGCGTTCCAGATGGCGGATTTCCTCCAGCGAACGCAGCAGGCTGGCGGCACTGGATTTGCCCGTCGCCCGGCGCACGATCGGATCGGTGTACCAGGAGCCGAACAGCACGCCAATCCGGCCCTTGGGCGGCAGCGCGCGCCAGAACCGCCACATCGGCGGACGCTGCGCTTCTTCATCGGTGGGAGCGCCAAATGCGCGGGTGATGATGTGCCGCGGATCCATCCATTCGTTGAGCAGGTTGACGGTTTCACCCTTGCCTGCGCCATCGACACCGCCGATGATGATCAGCACGGGAAAACTGGCGTCGGCCAGTAATTCGTACTGTGCCTTGAGCAGCGCCGCGCGCAACACCGGTTCTTGTTTCTGGTATTCCGATTTTGCGATCTTGTGACCAACCTCGGCGGATTCGAACATGTCGTCTTCCTCCCGGAGAATCGTCAGCACACCCACGCAGACGCCGTTGGCATCGTATCTGTCGCCATAGTGTGCGCTCGATCGGGCGCGTAGTGATCAGGCCTCTTCCAGCGTGCTGATTTCGCCGTCGGCAGCGCGCAGGCGCAGGGCCAGTGCACGGGCAAGGGCGGCGAACACGCTTTGCCCGAGCCGCGGATGCGCCTGTGCCACGGCGTCGAAGCGCCGGCGTGAGAGCACGAATAATTCGCAATCGCATTCTGCGACGGCGTCCGCGCTTCGGCAGCCGCCATCCAGGAAGGCGATTTCGCCGAAGAAATCGGCGCGTCCGAAGCTGGCGAGGTGCAGCTTCTTGCCGCCGGCGATCAATTCGATGCGGACGCTGCCTTTGCGAATGAAGAAAATTTCATCGCCGGCGTCGCCGTGGCAAAAAACGTGCTCGCCACGGCGAACCGTCCGTGCTTCGATGCACTGGCGCAGGTCCTCGACGGTTTCCTGCTTGCGCCCGCTGAACATCGCCATGTCGAGCAGGTCGAGCGCTGTCTCATCCTCGTCGGTGGCCGCGCCGTGTTCTTCCAGGATGCGATCCTCGGCGGCGGCGAGCGCGTCGGAGAGCTGACCGTACAGCTCGTCCTTTTCGGCCGGATGGATCACGCCAACTTCAGCAAGATAGTTCGCTACGTCGGCTTGTCCGGCGAGGTGGCGGGGCAGGTTGCAGAACACGGCCCGGGCGCCGCGCGCCTGCAGCTGCGTCTGCATTTGTTCCAGGATATGCGCCGCCGTCAGGTCGAGCGCATCGACATGGCGCAGGTCGAAGATGATGGTCTGGCAACGGTCGAGGTCTTCCTGCAAGCGCGTGCGCAGCTGGTCGGTAGTGCCGAAGAACAATGATCCGGTCAACTGCACGACGACCGTCTGGCGTCCGTGTTCGACCAGGACCTGGACCTGCGCCGGCAGCCGGCGTCGTTTGGAAAATACCTGGTCGCCGTACAACTTGCGCCGGATGATGGCGCCACGCGACTCGTTGCGGATGAACAGCAGGATCGACAGTGCAACGCCGACCGCCGAGGCCGAGATCAGGTCGACCCCAACCGCGACCGCGATGACCGCCGCAACTACGAAGAAGTCGAGCAACGTCGATCGCTGACGGGCGAGGCGCAGGGCGCTCCAGTCGAACATTCGCCAGGCAACGACAGTCAGGATGCCGGCGAGTGCGGCCAGCGGCGCCCAGCCGAGGACACTGCCCAGGGCAAGGAAGGCGACCAGCACGGCGACTCCCTCGAGCACGCCGGAGCGGCGGGTCTGGCCGCCGCTGGCCAGATTCACCAGCGTGGCCCCAGACGTCCCCGCGCCCGGCATGCCGCCAATTACCGTCGATACGGTATTGGCCACGCCCTGCCCGAACAGTTCCCGATTCGACGCATGTCGGCTGCCAGTCAGGGCATCGACGACGACGCAGGTCTTCAGCGTGTCGAGCGAAAGCAGAACCGCCAGCGTGACCGCCGGTCCGATCACCAGCCGCAGATCGGAGGCCTGTAGATCGGCCAGGGCGGTCATGCGCGACTGCAGGGCGTCGCCGAAGGAAGCCGCATTGGCGCCCAGTGAGCCGATCACGAATGGATTGCCGGCCAGCGTAAGCAACTCCGGACGAAACAGCGCCAACACGAAATAGGTTGCAACGCCAGCGAGCAGGCCGAGGATTGCCGCTGGTACCAGCCTGGTGAGCCGGGGCGCCAGCGCCATCGCCGCGATACTCGCGGTGGCCACGACCAAGGACGGAAGCTGCCACAGCGCGGGCGAGATAAGTCCGTGCCAAACGTCGCTGCCCTTGTCCAGACCGAACAAGACCGGCAGCTGTTTGAGAAAGATCACCAGGCCGACGCCGCTCAGGTAACCGGTCACCACCGGATAGGGAATGTACTTGATGATGGTGCCGGCACGCGCCAGCCCGAGGCCGAGTTGCAGCATCGCCGCCAGCAGTCCGAGCAGGGTCATCAACACGATGACGCGGTTCGCATCGAGCGGATACTTCGCCACCATCTGCACCGCAAAGGCCGCCAGTACCGCGACCGCCGGCGCGCACGGCGCGGAAATGAGTCTTGGCGTTCCACCCAGCAGCGGCGCGACGATGCCCAGCGCGATCGCGCCGAGCAAACCGGTCAGCGCGCCTGCGCCGGCGTCGGTACCCAATGGGGCGAAGACGGCGACGCCGAAGGCGATCGATGCCGGTAGTGCAACCAGCGAGGACGCAAGCGCTCCCCACAGGTCGCCGGCCAGCACGGACCTGGGCGTCACGGCCGTGATCGACGGGCTGGGCCTGGCCATTGGGGACGCTCCGAATCTGCCC
>JBAZBG010000166.1:0-5867 GCA_041671585.1 Arenimonas sp.
ACACCGCGACCCAGATACCGCATGCCAGCTTCGTCGGCTTCAAGGCGGGCGGTCACATCCTGGCCGATCACGACGAGGAGACATCGACGCGTATCCAGGCATTCCTGTCGTCTGTCGGGACCGACGCTACGTCCGGCGCCGTGCCGCCCGACATGGTGAAACGAGCTGCCGGCAACAAAGCGTGACCCGGCTGGCGGACGATGCAAACCACTAGCCAGGCGAACGTTCCCGGCGCGGGCGTGCCGGACCCGTCGAAGTCACTGCTCGAGTCGATCGTGGAGTCGGTGACGGTAGCCATAGTGCTGAGCGATGAGCTGGGCCTTATCCGACTGATCAATCACGAAGTGGAACGCCTGTTCGGTTATTCCCGCGACGAGCTTGTCGGCCAGCCGGTGGAAATACTGGTGCCGCGCGCCAGCCGATGCGCGCACGAGAGCCTGCGTCGTGAATTCATCAACCATCCGAGCGTCCGGCGCATGGGCGCAGGACAGGATTTGCAGGGATTGCGCAAGGACGGCGTCGAGGTGCAGTTTGAATTGGGCTTGAATCCGATACCTACCGCACAGGGGCTGCGCATTCTCGTCGGAATGGTCGATGTAACCGGACGCAAGCGTCTGGAAGCGGAGATCCGCCACGCCAACGAGGAACTGGAACGACGCGTGCACGTTCGCACGGCGGAGCTGGAAGCGGCCAATCGCGAGAAGGAACTGTTGTTGATCGACTTGCGGGCGCAGCGCGTCGAGCTTGAACGGCTCAGTCGGGTCGATCCCCTGACGGAGTTGGCCAACCGTCGCGATTTCGATTGCCGGCTCGACGCGGAAATCCAGCGTGCCGAGCGGCAGGGCTCGCCGTTGGCGGTGGCCATGCTCGACCTGGACCGGTTCAAGCGAGTCAACGATCGCTTCGGACATGCGATCGGCGATACCGTGCTGCGCGACGTTGCCTGTCTGCTCCGGAATCAATGCCGCGCCATCGACATCATCGGCCGCTATGGCGGCGAAGAATTCGCCCTGGCGCTACCCGGGACGGATGCCCGGGCCGCGTCGATCCTGTGTGAGCGAATTCGCATCGCCTTCGAGGAGTTCGCCTGGGATCGGCTCCAGCCCGGCCTGGCTGTCACGGTCAGCGCAGGCGTCGGCGCGTGGCGTCCGGGCCTGAATGCGCTGGCCTTGCTGGCGCTGGCGGATGCCAGGTTGTACGAAGCCAAGCGGCGGGGTCGGAACCGGACCTTTCCCGCGGTGGCGCGAGTTGCCTGTGCATCGCCAACCGATGCTCGCCAGCATGTTGACGCAGATCAACGCCCGCCTGGCGACACGCTCTAGGGTAGATGGCAAACGCGCGATCTTCGCGGTCACGGAGGTACGGCCATGAAACTGACTCTAAGCGTCATCAAAGCCGACATCGGCTCCATCGGCGGTCATATACGGCCGTCCACGGCCTTGCTGGATGCGGTGCAACAGCGGATCGAACGGCAACGCGGCAAGTTATTGATCGATTGCTACGTCTCGTCGACCGGCGATGACATCGCCATCCTGATGACGCATAGCCACGGAGCCGGCGCAGCGTCCATCCACAAACTGGCCTGGGACGCGTTCGTTGCCGGCACCAACACCGCCAGGCAACAGGGCCTGTACGGCGCCGGGCAGGATCTGCTCAAGGATGCTTTTTCCGGCAACGTGCGCGGCATGGGTCCGGCGGTGGCCGAAATGGAGTTCGACGAGCGCGGCGCCGAGCCATTTCTTTTCTTCGCTGCCGACAAGACCGACCCGGGCGCCTTCAACCTGCCGCTGTACCTGGCCTTCGCCGACCCGATGAATACTCCCGGGCTGCTGTTGTCGCCGGAAATCGCCAAGGGTTTTCGCTTCGTGATCATGGACGTCAACCACACCGAAGGCGACCGCGTGATCACGCTGGACGCACCGGAAGACCTGTACCGGATCGCCGCCTTGCTGCGCGATCCCGAACGCTATGTGATCGAGGCCATATACTCACGCGCCAGCGGTGGCCAGGCCGTGGCGGCGTGCACGTCGCGGCTGCACAACATCGCCGGCAAATACACGGGCAAGGACGATCCGGTCATGCTGGTGCGCGTGCAAAAAGACTTTCCGGCAACCGGCGAGGTGCTGGCGCCATTCGCGACCGGCCATCTCGTCGCCGGCGGCATGCGCGGCTCGCACAATATGCCGTTGATGCCGGTGGCCCTGAATTCGGGCATCAGCTACTTCGATGGACCGCCGATAATCAGTTGTGCGGCGTTCTGCGTCCATGACGGCAAGTTGACCGAGCGCGAAGACGCGTTCGCGCACCCGTTCTGGGACCACATCCGCGACCAGGTCGCCGCGAAAGCCGTGGAAATTCGCCGTCAGGGTTTCTTCGGCGCGGCCATGCTGCCGATGTACGAACTCGAGTACACCGGAATCACCACCATGCTGGCCGAACTGGAACCGCGTTTCGTGCTGCGGCCCCAATCCCGTCCGGCGCCGCTTGCGGCGGTGGCCGGAGCAGCGTGATCGGCGACGCGCGGCCTGCGGTTCAGGGGTGGCGAGGCGACGGGACGGCCGGCGTGGTCGGCTCCGCCGCCTCGCCCGGCGCCAGTTCGCGCCGCAGTTGTTCGGAGCGCGCATGGAAGGCCGTCGGGTCGCCGTATTCAAGGAAGCGGGCGGTCCGCGCATGCGCATCCGCCAGCGGACGCGCGTGCTTGATCGGACACCAGTACTGCTCGGTGCGTGCGGTGATTTCGCGCGCGTAGGCAAGCAGGCCGCTGCCGTAGCTGCAGTAGAGGCAATGGAATTTTTCTATGGCGTTCAAGTACGGCAAGCGGTGCCGGTCGATGGCGATGTAATCACGCCGTCGGGCTTTGGCGATGCCGTAAAGCGGAAAGCAGATCGCCTGGTACAGCGTGACCGACAGATCCAGCAGCAGCAGCGGGATGATCATCGCGTAGATGAACGGAATCGAGAGCAGGCTCTGCGGCCGGCTTTGCGCCAGCCAGCGCCGAAGGCTCATCTTCATTTTGCGCGCCTGTACACGATCGATGAGCGGGGTCCAGCCGGTGTGCATGGAACCCTCCGAGCGAGTTTGGGGGAGACGCAATTGCAGTATGGCTATCTGTCTGGCGAAGCCGTATTGATACAGGTCAAGCGAGAAGACCACTTCACGGAATGCGTAGCGGGCACCCATACGGCCGGGCCGACGCAGGTATCTCGCGAGAGCAGGCGAGCAGACCCTTTCCGCAGCTGCAGTTCGCGCAATAGGACGCTTCCACGGCATCCAGGTAGGCCAGGTACTGCTGATCGATCACCGGGAAGCTGCGGTGCTTGACCAGACCGATGGCGTACAGCGGGAAGCGAAGCGCCTGGTAGAGACGGATCAACCCCTTGCGAACCAGACCCATCATCGTGCGGCGGCGTTTGGACTGCGTCGAAACAATCCTGTGCGATCGGCCCTGGATCACGACGGGCTGGCGGAACGCCGCAGGCCGGTCGTGGATTTCGCCCGTGGCGGGTGCTGACGGCGCCTCGACGACGCGAAACAGCGGTCGCCGGACCGGCTCGCGCGCGTCTGCCTGGCCGGGTCCGGAGCGGCCGTTCGGGATTCTGTCCATTCGGTCGTTCATGGCTACCTCGGGACCGTAATTTGCGGTTCGATTGTCGCCACCCGGCACTGGATTTCCGACTTCGGCAATGTGGTCAGGTCTTTGTCCAGATGCGCGACCACGCAGGCGCCAACCTGTTTGCCGAGTGCGTGCTGCAGCGTGCCGAGGAAGTGCGGCGGAGCGGTCAGGATCAGGCGCTCGTAGCGGCGATTGCCGAGACCCTGCTCAAGCACTTCGTTCAACTCCCGGGCAAAACGCTCGGCGCTCCTGTCTTCCAGGCCGGTGTGCGGTTCTATCACATGGCGGACGTTGCCGAGGCTTTCCATCGTGCGTGGCCGCGCGTCGCGCGTGAGCTCACGCCCTGCCGCGCGACCGTCGGGATTGACGAAGTCCTGCATCTCGATCAACGACCTGCCGTCGGCGCTGGCGCAGAAAAGGCGCGCCCGGACGCGATCGGCGACAAGAATCCAAGTGGCTTGCACAGTCCACTCCTGACACAGGGGGGCATTCACAGTCTCGCGCCCGGCGCCGGGAGGGCGTATTGACGCAGGTCAAGCTCCCGCTGAAATTCCGGCGGGGGTGCTGTACGGTTGCCGCACCGATTCTCCGTCCGGCCTAGCCCAGCCTGGCCTTGCCTGGCGTGCCCGGCTTCTGCGCGCTGCCCAGTGAATCGGCGATCCAGATGCCGCCTTCGCCGGACTTGTCGGGTACCGGCTCTGCCTCGATGCGCATCTCGCCAGCCTGGTCGCTGGGCGCGTTGCCTGCCTCGTCGCCACTCAGCCGGATTCGCAACTGCAGGTCGGTGCGTGAATCGGCATGTTCGATCGCTTCCTCGAAAGTGATCTTGCCGTCGCGGTACAACCGGTACAAGGACTCGTCGAAGGTCTGCATGCCGCGGTCCACGGCCATCTTCATCGCTTCCTTGAGCTGATCGACTTCGCCCTTGGCGATCAGGTCGGAAACATACGGGCTCCTCAACAGTATCTCCACGGCCGGAACCCGATGGCCGCCCACGCCCTGGAGCAGGCGCAAGGACACCACGGCCTGCAGGTTGAGCGACAGGTCGAGCAGCAGTTGCGGCCGGGCGATTTCCGGGAAGAAGTTGATGATCCGTTCCAGGGTCTGGTTGGCGTTGTTGGAATGCAGCGTGGACAGGCACAGGTGCCCGGTCTCGGCGTAGGAAATGGCTGCCTGCATGGTCTCGCGGTCGCGGATCTCGCCAATCATGATCACGTCGGGAGCCTCGCGCATGGCGTTCTTCAACGCGTTGGCGTAGGACATCGTGTCCAGGCCGATTTCGCGCTGGTCGACGATCGATTCCTTGTGCGTGTGCAAATACTCGACGGGTTCCTCGACGGTGAGGATGTGACCGGTCATCCGTTCGTTGCGGTAGTCGATCATCGAGGCCAGCGCGGTCGACTTGCCGGAGCCCGTCGAGCCGACGATCAGCACCAGGCCGCGCGGCAGCATGATCAAGTCCTTCAGGATGGGCGGCAGGTTCAGTTCCTCGATCCCGGGAATGCGATCGGTGATGTAGCGGATCGCGATCGCGACTTCGCCACGCTGGCGGTAGATGTTGATGCGAAACCGGCCGATGCCGGCTTCGGCGCGCGCCAGGTTCATTTCCATGGTCTGGGCAAACTGCAGGCGCTGCTCCTCGTTCATCAACTCATGCGCCATGTCCTCGACTTCTTTCGCCGTCAGTGGCGCATAACCCAGGTGATGGGTCTGGCCCTCGATCTTGATCCCCGGCGGCGCGCCCACGCTCAGGAACAGGTCCGAGGCCTTTTGTCGCGCCAGCTGCTTGAGGTAGGTGGTGATGTCCATGGGACTTTGATCCGATTGGCCGTAGGGAGCGATGCGCGCCGGCGCGCGTACCGGCAGGCACATGCTGTCAGACCCGGGGCTTCCGGGAATTGACCAGGATCAGCATTGCCCCGTCGACGCCCCAATTCCGCGCCCCGAATCTGACCCACGTCAATCCGGCGCCGCGCAGGGCGGGCGAAGATGGCTGCAACTGGGTGCGGGCAGGAGCGAAACGTGGACTGGCCGATCGTGCGCAAGATCGCAGAGCCCGGAAGACCACCGGCAAACCTGGCTGACTACGAGCAGGCTCGCCGCGAGTTTTCCTGGGACCAGGCGCGTGCCGGGCTTGCCGGCCTTCCCGGCGGACGCGGAGTGAACATTGCCGACGAAGCCGTGGACCGCCACGTGCGTGCCGGTCGCGGCGCGCACGTGGCGCTGCGCTGGCTGGCGCGGCAAGGTGATGCCA
>JBAZBG010000167.1:0-5863 GCA_041671585.1 Arenimonas sp.
GCTGATCGGCGGCAGCGACCGCCACCTGCAGCTTGGGCAACGGGCCCGGGCCCGGCGCACTCAGGTAGATCCAGCCGAGCGACTCGCGTTGCGCGGTCAGGGGAATGCAAACCGCAGTCAAGCTCGTTCCTGTGTCTCGCGTAAGCACGTGCGCGCACAGGGTCTCCGGCGAATCGCCGTGGCCCACGTGCACGCGCTTGCTCTGCATGCACAGGCATTCTTCCGAACTCGCCTGCAACTTGGTTTCGCCGGTGTGGTTGCCCCACAGGTGCGTGGCCTCCGCCAGCCCCTCGCCATCGATCAGCGGGTAGATCGTGCCGGCGCAATCGGGAAGCAGCAGCGAGAGCATCTGCTCGCTGATCTGCAACGCTTCAGCCAGGTCGATGCAGCCGATCAACAGATTGCCGTATCGGCCGAGAAGCTCGAGATCGCCGGCTCTCGACGTCTGGCTGATGCGCATTCTCTGCAGTTCCGCGAGCGCCTCCTGCGCGCCTCGTTCCCCGGCCGCGGCACGCATCTCGGCCCGGTCGAGCAACAGGTACGCGATACCCAGCAGCACCAGGCCGAGAGCCGTGACGGCCGCGAGCAACAGCAGGTTTTGCAGCGGAAGCGCCAGCCAGACCATTAGCGCAAGCAACAGCACAGCCAGGCCGAGAAAGGCGGGCCGCGCATAGCCATGGCGAAGCGCGAGTCTCATGCCGGTCACCTTAGGGGCTTTATCCGCGGCTTACAACGTGAGCAGTGTGCGCGCGATCACAGGAAGTGGCTGCTAGATGAATCCGCGTTAAGCGGCCATCCGCCCGCAACACGTATTGGTGATCTATTCACCACGGCTTGCCTATCGTGCAGTTGTCGAAACCACGCCGACTGCCGTGGAAGGAGAAAGGAACATGTCACGTACATTTGTTTGTCTGATGGGTCTGCTGCTGCTTGTATTCGCGGGCGCAGCCCAGGGCACCTATGGCTCCTACTACGGCGATCGCGACGACAGGAATTACAACGACCCCTATTACTCGGGCGACCGCTATCGTGACGGACGGATCGTGCGCTGCGAGTCGCGCGACCGACGCACCGTCTACTGCGCCGTGGACACCCGCGGCGGCGTGCGCCTCGTCGATCAGCACTCCGATCGCCGGTGCATTCGCGGACAGACCTGGGGCACGTATAACCGGGGCATCTGGGTAAGCGGTGGTTGCCGCGCGAGTTTTGAGGTCAACGCGCGTGGCCGTGACGACGACCGCTACGGTCGCAACGTTCGTTGCGAATCCTGGGACTCGCGGACGGTTTACTGCAGTCTCCCCACCCGGGGTGGTGTTTACCTTGCCGCCCAGCTGTCGCGCAGCCCCTGCATCGAGGGCCGGACCTGGGGCATCAGCCGGAACGGTGTCTGGGTAACCCGGGGTTGCCGGGCCGAGTTCCGGGTTGGCAACCGGAGCCGTCGCTACGATGACGATTATCGTTACTGAGCCGAAGCGCCGTTGGGCGTGGCCACTCGCACAAGCGTTTCGCCCGGCTCAGGCCGGGCGAACTTTTTTTGCTGCCGCAGCGCCGGCTGTTTTCTTTCGTGCCGGTGCGGCAGCCTCCGCGGCACGCAGGCCCCAGGACGTGGCCAGGCGCAGTGGCGGCAAGGCGAGCGTCAACGCTTCGGCACTCCACTTGCGCAGTTTTGACGGCGCCAGGTTCAGTGCGTCGGAGAGCGGCGCTGGCAACCAGTCGGCGCCGGCACGGCGCAGCCGGCACACGCTGTCGGCATAACGGCCGGCGGCCCAGGTCGCGGCCACGGCCTTTGCCGTGGCAGTCACCAGCGGCTCCAGCGGCGTGTAACGGATCAACGGGCTGCTCAGGCGGTCCGGCACCCAGGCGCGCAATACGGAGCTGAGTCCCTCTTGCGTTGCCAGCGGCGTGAGCACGCTCTGCGTCTGCGCCACCGCCAGGATGGCCTCAACTTCCCAACCAGCGGGCTTGAGTTGGTAGCGCGCGTAGATTTCCTTCACCAGCAGGCGTTGCAGGCGCTCCGGCGCATCGCCGCGAGCGGCGTTGGTGATCGCCCGTGGCAGGAACGGCTTGAGCATCGGCAATCGGTCCAGCGCGACCTGCAGGGCCGATGCCGCGCCGGCCTTCACGCAGGCGGTATGCAGGGTTCTTTCGATGCCGGACTCCGGCAACGGCGCGGCCTTGGGAGCCGGTGATTTCCTGGCGGGTGCGCGCGTTGCCATGCCTGGAGCATAACGCGCTCCGGCGCGAGTGCGAAGGGACGCTGCGGCGCGGCTAAACTAGCCAGTTGCAGATTGAGGATTGGACATGGACTTCGACCGTTACGACCACATCAGGCCGATTCGCTGGCAGGGCGGCAGCCTGCTGTTGCTCGACCAGCGCAAGCTGCCATTCGCCATGGAGTATGTCGAGTGCCGGGACAGCCATGCCGTCAGCCAGGCGATTCGCGACCTGGTGGTTCGCGGTGCGCCGGCGATTGGTATTGCCGCGGCGTTCGGCGTGGTGCTTGCGGCGACACAGGTGTCCGCAGATAGCGGCAGCGAGGCGTTGCAGAAGATGCAGGCGGCGATAGCCGAGCTGAACCAGTCGCGGCCGACCGCAGTCAACCTGATGTGGGCGATTGCGCGGATGCGCGCCCGGCTCGCCAGCGCCGGCAGCGATTGGCGCCAGGTCATCGAACGCGAAGCGCTGGCGATCGAACGCGAAGATCTGGCCGCGAACCGGCACATGGGCGAACTCGGTGCCCGATTGATCGAGCCCGGCTCCGGCGTGCTCACCCACTGCAACACCGGTTCGCTGGCCACCGCCGGGTTCGGTACCGCACTCGGCGTGATCCGCGCCGGTGTCGCCATGGACCGCATCGGTCGCGTTTATGCCGGCGAAACGCGGCCCTGGTTGCAGGGTGCGCGGCTGACCGTGTGGGAACTGCTGGAAGACGGCATTCCGGCCACG
This sequence comes from Arenimonas sp., assembly GCA_041671585.1. Classification (GTDB taxonomy): domain Bacteria; phylum Pseudomonadota; class Gammaproteobacteria; order Xanthomonadales; family Xanthomonadaceae; genus Arenimonas. The sequence goes on from JBAZBG010000167.1 coordinate 2,947, forward strand.
CTCATCGCCGACGCCGCCGGCGCCCATCTCATGAAGACCGGCGCCGTGCAGTGGCTGATCGTTGGCGCCGACCGTATTTGCGCCAACGGCGATACGGCCAACAAGATCGGCACCTACGCCCATGCCATCGCGGCAAAACACCACGGCGTCAAGGTCATGGTGGTGGCGCCGGCCTCTACCGTGGACATGGCCACCGCCTGCGGCAACGACATTCATATCGAGGAGCGCGATGGCGCGGAATTGCTGTCGCTTTCCGGCGTGCGGACGGTTGCCGAGGGGGTCGGCGCCTTCAACCCGGTATTCGATGTCACCCCGGCCGACCTGATCGATGCGCTGGTTACCGAGCTCGGCGTGATCGAGCATCCGACGCCGGCCAAAATGGCGGCCATGTTCGGGCCCGTGTCAAGCGCCAGAAACCCTTGATTTTCAGTGCTTTCCTGCCTTATGCCAGGAGCCGCGATCTGCTATCATTTGATGTCTTTTGAAGCGCCGTCGTCGTACCGAGTACGGGGTCTCCCGACATCCTGCCTCTCGCGACAATTGCGCGTCCCTGCGCATCGCCGGCAGGCTTCCAATCAACGTGAAAAACGGAACCAAGAATGGCTGAGCTCGCGAAGGAAATCATCCCGGTAAACCTTGAAGACGAGATGCGCAGGAGTTACCTCGATTACGCCATGAGCGTGATCGTCGGTCGCGCTCTCCCGGATGTTCGCGATGGCCTGAAACCCGTGCACCGCCGTGTCCTGTTCGCCATGCACGAGCTGGGCGCGCATTCCAACAAGCCGTATTACAAATCCGCCCGAATCGTCGGTGACGTCATCGGTAAGTACCATCCGCATGGCGACCAGTCGGTGTACGACACGCTGGTGCGCATGGCGCAGCCGTTCTCCCTGCGCTACATGCTGGTCGACGGCCAGGGCAACTTCGGTTCGGTCGACGGCGACTCCGCCGCCGCGATGCGTTACACCGAAGCGCGGATGGCCCGGCTCACCCACCAGCTGATGGCCGACATCGACAAGGACACCGTCGACTTCCAGCCCAATTACGACGAGAAGGAACTCGAACCCACGGTCATGCCGACCCGGGTGCCCAACCTGCTCATCAACGGCTCGGCCGGCATCGCCGTGGGCATGGCGACCAATATTCCGCCGCACAACCTGACCGAGGTAATCAACGCGACCATCGCGCTGATCGACGACCCGGACGCGAGCATCGGCGACCTGATGCAGCACATTCCTGGCCCGGACTTCCCGACGGCCGGCATCATCAATGGCTCGGCCGGCATCCACGCCGCCTACCACACCGGCCGCGGCCGGGTGCGCATGAAGGCGCGCGCCGATATCGAGATCAACGAGGACAACGGCCGCGAATCGATCATCGTCACCGAGCTCCCGTACCAGGTGAACAAGGCGCGGTTGATCGAGAAGATCGCCGAGTTGGTCAAGGAAAAGAAGATCGAGGGCATCTCCGAGCTGCGCGACGAGTCCGACAAGGACGGCATGCGCATCTACATCGAGGTCAAGCGCAACGAATCGGCCGAGGTGATCCTCAACAACCTCTATCAGCAGACGCAGATGGAGAGCGTGTTCGGCATCAACATGGTGGCGTTGGTCGACGGCCGCCCGCAGTTGCTCAACCTCAAGCAGGTGCTGGAAGCCTTCGTGCGCCACCGCCGCGAAGTGGTCACCCGCCGCACCATTTTCGAATTGCGCAAGGCGCGCGGCCGCGCCCATATCCTCGAAGGCCTGACGGTTGCGCTGGCCAACATCGACGAGATGATCGAGCTGATCAAGACGTCCGAAAGCCCGCAGGTGGCCAAGGAACGCATGCTCGCCAAGCATTGGGAACCGGGTCTGGTGCGCGCGCTGCTCGGTGCCGTCGGCGCGGAGGCTTCGCGTCCCGAAGACCTGACCGAGGAATTCGGCCTGCAGGCTACCGGCTACCGCCTGACCGAAATCCAGGCCAAGGAAATCCTGGAAATGCGCCTGAACCGCCTGACCGGGCTGGAACAGGAAAAGCTGACCGACGAATACAAGCAATTGCTGGAGACGATCGCCGGCCTGATCCGCATTCTTGAAAACCCGGATGTGCTGCTCGAGGTGATCCGCACCGAGTTGCGCAACCTGCAGGAAGAATTTGGCGACGAACGCCGTACCGAGATCCGTCCGGGTGAGGAAGACCTCGACATCCTCGACCTGATCGAATCGGAAGATGTCGTGGTGACGCTCTCGCACGCCGGTTATGCCAAGCGGCAACCCACCACTGCCTATCGCGCGCAGAAGCGCGGCGGCAAGGGACGCTCGGCGACGGCGGTGAAGGAGGAAGATTTCATCGAACGCCTGTGGGTGGTCAACACTCATGACACGTTGCTGACTTTCACCAGCGCTGGCCGCGTGTTCTGGCTCAAGGTCTACCAGTTGCCCGATGCCGGCCCGAACTCGCGCGGCCGTCCGATCATCAACTGGATTCCGCTGGAAGAAGGCGAGAAGGTGCAGGCCGTGCTGCCGGTGCGGGAATTCAGCGAGAAGATGTTCGTGTTTTTCGCTACCCGTAACGGCACGGTCAAGAAGACACCGTTGTCGGACTACTCGCGTCCGCGCAGCACTGGCATCTGGGCGATCAACCTGGATGAAGGCGACGGCCTGGTCGACGTGCAACTGACCAATGGTTCGCGCGACATCATGTTGTTCGCCTCCAACGGCAAGGCCGTGCGCTTCGCAGAAAACGAAGTGCGCTCGATGGGACGCACCGCCACCGGCGTACGCGGCATGCGCGTCGCCAAGGGCGAATGCGTCCGGAGCATGATCGTGGTCGATGGCGATGGCGACATCCTGACCGCCAGCGAAAACGGCTTCGGCAAGCGCACGGGACAAGCTGAATATCCGCGCAAGGGCCGCGGCACCCAGGGCGTCATCGC
>JBAZBG010000168.1:0-5858 GCA_041671585.1 Arenimonas sp.
GCGTTATCGATCGACTGGCCGTCCTGCGGCGGATTGTTCATGTAGCGCAGCGCGCCGTTGCCCTTGAAGATCTGGGCGCCGACCAGGAAGTCGTTGGTGCCGTTCATGTAGTACTCGGCGGCTTCGCCGGCCATGTCCGAGAACGCCTCGTTGATGCCACCGGACTGGCCCGAGTAGGTCAGGTTGGAATTCTGTTCGGTAAAGCCGTGCGAGACCTCATGCGAGGACACATCGAGGCTGACCAGCGGATAGAACGTGGTCGCGCCATCGCCGAAGGTCATCGCCGCGCCGTCCCAAAACGCGTTCTCGTAGCTGTTGCTGTAATGGACCTTCATGGCCAACTGGAAGGTCAGCGGCGGCTTGCCGACATAGGCGTTGTACATGTTGTAGATCACGCCGCCGAAGTAATGCGCGTCGTTGAGCGGCGAGTAGGCGCCGTTGATGGTCTTCACGGTGTTCCGCGGGCAGGTGTACGAAAACGCGGTGGTGCCCGACGTGCCGTGGTTGAGGTTGACCGTTTTCACGTTGGCGTTGTTCATGGTGCAGGTGGTGCCGCTCTGCGCCACGTCGTTGTAGCCGAAGTTGGTGCCGTACTCGTACTGGCCGGTCTTGGTGTTGCCGCCCGGGCCGGTGCCGATCAGCGCATGCGCGATGGCATCCCACTGCTTGAGGACCTGGCCGCTCTTGGCATCGATGATGACGAACGGACGGGTCGGCGCGCCGCCCCCGACCTTGTCGGCGAAGAAGGAAACGACATAGGCCATGCGCGGACGGTTGTCGTCGCCGATGAAGATCATCTGGCGCGCGTCTTCGCGCTCGATCTTCATCGAGGCCAGGTTCTTGCCAAGTCCGGCGGACTTGCCAATCGACATTGCCTTGGTCTTGGCCATGACGGCGGCGCCAGCCGGAAGTTCGCGACCCAGATTGCCGACCATGCGGCCGAACAGGTTGCGCACGTTGCCGTTCTTGTCTTCGCTGACGATAACCTGCTCGCCGAAAATCGGCACGCCGCGGAACGTCTGCTGGTAGCGATAGTGGCTGGTGCCGTCCTTGTCCTTCGAGGTGGTCAGCACCTGCAGGCGGGATTCGGCGTCCAGGCCCAACATTTCGGCATGGCGATCGGTGGGTTTGGCGGCAACGCCGGTGGCGACGGCGGCGAGTTTGTACTGGCTGTTGAGCAGGCTGACGTTCTGGCCGTGCAGGTCGACGCGGGTGGCGGCAGAAGCGGAAGCCATGGCAAGTGCCAGCGCCAGCGGCGAAAGGGCAACGAGCTGAAGCGAACGGCGATTGGTATGTATCACGTGTTTGATTCCCCGGAAATGTAATGAATCGGCAGCCGCAGCAGCGGCCAAGGGTACATCCTTGCATCCGGGGCTCAGTCGCACGCCATTCCCCATGAGATCGCTGACTGGACCTCCAAATTCACCTACGCAGGGAATGAAACGCTACCCGGACTGTGTGATGGGACTCACATAACCATCACTCGCCAGCGAACCTATCGTGACCCAGATCACGCGTCACGCTGCACTGCAGCAGCCCGGACCGCAGGGATGGCACTGTTGAAAATGATTGACGACCCAGGCGCTGGCGGACGGCGTCAGCCCTTCCGCCCGAAGCTTCGAATTGGTTTCTGCCGCCTCACGTGTAGCACCAGACTCAACAGCAACAGAATCGGCGCTCCATAGTAGAAAAGAGTTCCGGTGGCACTTTGCGCGTTCAGAAACCGCTCGACGATCAACAGCGGACTGCCATCAGCGCCGGGAATCAGCGTGGGAAAACGCTTTTGCGCAAAGACGCGAGCCTGCTCGGCGCGCCCCGCCACATTGACTGCGTGACGACCGACGAACAGGTAGGTGGCCGCGATCGGGCTTCGCACCGAGGCCATTTCGCGCAACTGCTTGCCAACGGTCGGGGTGATCGCGAGCCCGCCCCACAGATAAAGGTCGTAGGCGAAGAACAAACCGGTAATCAGCCAGATAAACGCTCGAATCCACTTGCCCACGACCACTCTCCTACCCTGTGATGCCTATAGCATGCCAGTTTCCAGACGCGCTGCTTCGGACATCATGGTCTGGTTCCATGGCGGGTCGAACACCAGCTCGACATCCGCCTCGACCACGGTCGGCACGCGCTCGACTTTGCTGCGCACGTCTTCGACCAGGATATCGCCCATGCCGCAGCCGGGCGCGGTCAGGGTCATCTTGATGCTGACCTTGCGCTGGCCGTCGGCGACGTGTTCCAGATCGCAGGCGTAGACCAGGCCGAGCTCCACCACGTTGATGGGAATCTCCGGGTCGAAACAGGTGCGCAGTTGCTGCCAGACCAGTTTTTCCACGGCATCGTCGCCAGCCCCCTCATCCAGGCGCAGGGCCTCAGGCGCTTGCTTGCCGATCGCATCGGCATCTTCACCGGCGATTCGGAACAGGTTGCCCTCGACGAATACGGTGAACGATCCGCCCAGCGCCTGGGTTATGTAGCCGACGCTACCGGCCGGCAGTGTGACCGCCTCGCCCTGGGGAACCAGGACGGCGGAACAGTCGCGTTCAAACTTGACGGGCTCGCTGGTGCGGGAATAAGACACGATCTTCCTATCGAAAAACGGCAATCGAGGCTATTTTAGCCCTTGCTGGAGTGAGGACGCCGTTTTGCACAGAATTTCCGCAGCCGGGTGGCTGCTCCCGGGCGTGGCCCTGCTGGTCGGTGTCCTGGGCATGACTGCGGTATGGGTCTCCGTCGCCGTGCTGTCCGATCGTTCCTGCAGTTGGTTGGCGCTGGTGGCGGCCATCGACATGGCCCTGCTGTTGCGGCTGACCAATGCCCCGGCGGGGCCTTTGCGGATGGCGGCGGCGATGCTGGCGACGGCGCTGGCCGTTGCGTTGAGCCAGTGGCTGATCGTCGCCACCCAGCTCGGCTTCGCGCTGGGCCTGGAGCCGTTGGCGTCGTCGCTCAGGCTGGGCCCGTCCCTGGCCTGGCAGTTGACCAAGCTCAGCCTGGATCGCGTCGACTGGATCCTGCTGGTGTCATCCCTGCCGCTTGCCGCCATCCTCATCCAGGCTGGCAGGCGCAAGGATTGACGCGATCAGTGGCCGCCGTCTAGGGCCTTCAGTTCCGAGATCAGCGCGCCGATGGCCGCGGCGCCATCGCCGTAGAGCATGCGCGTGTTGTCGGCATAGAACAGCGCATTCTCGATGCCGGCAAAGCCGGTGCCCTTGCCGCGCTTGATGACCACGGTATTGCGCGATAGCGACACATCGAGGATCGGCATGCCGTAGATCGGCGAACCGGGATCGGTCTTGGCGACCGGGTTGACCACGTCGTTGGCGCCGATGACCAGCGACACATCGGTGTTCGGAAACTCCGGGTTGATGTCGTCCATATCGGCGATGAGGTCGTAGGGAACGCCAGCCTCGGCGAGCAACACATTCATGTGGCCGGGCATGCGGCCGGCGACCGGATGGATGGCAAAGCGCACCTTGACGCCGCGCTTGAGCAGTTGCTGGGTCAACTCCCAGACCTTGTGTTGCGCCTGGGCCACGGCCAGGCCGTAACCGGGGACGATGACCACGCGTTCGGCATAGGCCATCATCGCCGCGACGTCGCCGGCTTCGATGGGCTTTTGCGCGCCGGAAATTTCCTGCAGTTCGCCACTGGGCCCGAAGCTGCTGAAGAGCACCCCGCTGATCGGGCGATTCATCGCCTTGGCCATCAGCTGCGTCAGCATGGTACCGGCGGCGCCAACCACCATACCCGCGATGATCAGGGCCTCGATACCCAGCACGTAACCTTCGAAGGCGACGGCCAGGCCGGTCAAGGCATTGAACAGGGAAATGACCACCGGCATGTCGGCGCCGCCGATCGGCAGCGTCATCAACACGCCAACCGCCAGAGCGGCAATGAAGAAACCAATGATCGCCGGCTGCTGCAGCCACAACACCGATGCGACGCCGAGCCCGATGGCGACCAGGAACACGGCGCCGTTGAACCACTGCTGGCCCGGAAAAGTGAATCGTCGGTCCATCCGGCCATCAAGCTTGGCCCAGGCGATGATCGAACCGGTCAGCGAGATCGATCCGATCAAGGCGCCCACGACACCGAGCACCAGGGCCGTCTGCGAAGGCGCGCGCCCGGCGGCGGAGAAACGCAAGAGTTCGACTGCGCCAATCGCCGCCGCGGAACCACCACCCATGCCGTTGTACAGCGCAACCATCTGCGGCATGTCGGTCATAGCGACCTTCTTGCCCGAATACCAGGCCGCCGCTGTTCCCAGCGACACCGCCAGCAGGATCCATGGCAGGTTGTGCATGGCCTGCGTGCTGGCGTCGTCGCGGTAGAAGAAGGTGGCCAGGGTTGCCAGCAGCATGCCCAGGCCTGCCCACTGGATGCCGCTGCGCGCGGTCACTGGCGACGCCATGCGCTTGATGCCGAGGATAAACAGCAATGCGGCGGCGAAGTAACTGGCCTCGACCAGCAGGGAAAGCCAGCGACCCATCATTTCGCTCCCTCTTTCTTGCTGGACTTGAACATTTCAAGCATGCGCTCGGTCACCACGTAGCCGCCGGCGGCATTGCCGGCGCCGAGCAGTACCGCGATGAAACCAATCACCTTCTCGTAGGTGTTGTCGGCATGACCGAGCACGACCATGGCGCCGACCAACACGATGCCGTGGACGAAATTGGAGCCCGACATCAGCGGGGTGTGCAGGATGACCGGAACCCGGCCGATGATTTCGTAGCCGGTGAACGCGGCCAGCATGAACACGTAAAGCGCAAGAAACCCATCCATCGGCGCAAACCTCCCCGGCAACGGCGCGCTGCCATCATAACCGCACGCTTAACCAATCGCGCCAGCCGTCAACGCATCCGACCGACGGGCGTTCTCCTCATTGCCACCAAACAAAGGAGTCGGCACGATGAAAGCAATGACCTGGACCGCCTTGCCCCTGCTGCTGCTCGTATTGCTGCCGCTCGCCGGCACGGCCCACGCGGTTGACCGCGGCGATCGCATCGAACAGCGCTGGGATGTCCGGGGCGATCGCATCGACCGCCGTCTGGATCGACGCGCCGAGCGTCAGGAGGCACTGGGTCATGAACGGCGCGCCGACTACCTGGATCGCAAGGGAGACCGGATCGATGCGCGTTTCGATCGCATCGGGGCGCGCCGCGAGGCTCGTTTTGACCGACGCCACTGATCGCGTGACAGCGGAGCACGACCATCGTGCGGCCGCGATGGTCGACGCGGCGGCACCGCCGCTGGATCTGGACGCGTTCCTGGCCAGCATCGAGCGCCGTGCGTTCCGGCTGGCCGAGCTGGCGCTCGGTCACCGGGAGGACGCGCTCGACGCGGTGCAGGAGGCGATGATCAAGCTGGTGCGTTACCGCGCCCGGCCGTCGGCGGACTGGCCGCCGCTGTTCTGGAGCATCCTGCGCCGGCAGATTACCGATCGCCACCGCCGCAACGCCGTCAAACGCCGGGTCATGGTTTTCCTGGGTCGCGGCGAGACCGATCGTGACGACCCTTTCGAGATGCAGCCCGATCCTCGAGAGGATCCCGCGCGGCGGCACGTCGACGCCAAATCCTGGCAGGCGTTGGGCCGGGCGTTGCAGACGCTGCCGAGGCGGCAGCGCGAATGTTTCCTGCTGCGCGAACTGCAGGGACTGAGTGTTGCCGAGACCGCTCACGCGATGGGCTGCTCGGATGGCTCGGTCAAGACCCACCTGTCGCGGGCGATGAGCGCCCTGCGCACTCTTATGGAGGACTGGCAATGAACGGCCACGACCCTGATCAAGGCATGCCGGACCCAGCAGCGGGATTGGCCGAATCACGGCAGCTGTTCGAGCGTTCAGTCGAGCGCATCGACG
>JBAZBG010000169.1:0-5857 GCA_041671585.1 Arenimonas sp.
GCAGCATCTCGCGATGGCGTGCGACGTCCTCCGGCGGAATCAGCGGATCGTTTTCCCCGAAGTGCAGCTGCAGGGGGGCATTCGAACGCTCCGCCAGAAACGGAACCGTGCGTGCGCCGTAGTAACTCACCGCCGGAAAGCGCAGGCGGGCGCAGCTGAGGAAAGCCACCGTACCGCCCCAGCAATAACCGACTACGCCGACGTTGCCGGCCGGCTCGACCAGTTTGGCGGCGGCCCCGACGTCGGCTACTGCCTGATCGAACCCAAGTTTTTCCGCGAGATCGCGGCCGTACGCGATGCCGTCCTCGTCATAGCTGAGTTCGACGTGATGTTCCACGTGGTCGAACATCGCCGGGGCGACGGCGGTGAAGCCATGCGCGGCGAAGCGGTCGACCACGCTGCGAATATGCGAATTGACGCCAAAGATTTCCTGAACGACGACGATGGCGCCGATGGCCGGTATGGCCGGATCGGCGCGCCAGGCTGAGATCGTGCCGGTCGTTGTCTCCAGCGGTACCCAGTGACCCATGGCTGCCCCCCCTTGCACGAAGCATACGCCCAGTCGGCCGGTCCCGGCATCCAGGGGAGGCTATAATCTGCGCCCCTCGCTTCCCCGGTAACTCCATGTCCCTGGTCCAGCCCAAAGTCGGTTTCGTCAGCCTCGGCTGCCCGAAGGCATTGGTCGACTCCGAGCGCATCCTGACCCAGCTGCGGGTCGAGGGCTACGAGATCGTGCCGACCTATGGCGATGCCGACGTGGTGGTGGTCAATACCTGCGGCTTCATCGATTCGGCGGTCGCCGAGTCGCTGGACGCGATCGGCGAAGCACTTGCCGAGAACGGCAAGGTCATCGTCACCGGCTGCCTGGGCAAGCGTTCGGAATTGATCCGCGAGGCGCATCCGGGCGTGCTGTCGATCAGCGGGCCGCAAGACTATGGCTCGGTGATGACCGCGGTCCACGCGGCGTTGCCGCCGCGGCACGATCCGTTCGTGAGTCTGGTGCCGGACACCGGCGTCAAGCTCACGCCGAAGCATTACGCCTACCTGAAGATTTCCGAAGGCTGCAATCATCGCTGCAGCTTCTGCATCATTCCCTCGATGCGCGGCGATCTGGTGTCGCGCCCGGTCGACGAGGTGCTGCGGGAGGCCGAAAAACTGGTGGCCGGCGGCGTGCGCGAGCTGCTCGTGGTTTCCCAGGACACCAGCGCCTACGGCGTCGACCTCAAGTATGCCGAACACCATTGGCGCGGGCAGGCCTACCAGACCCGCATGAAGGCGCTTTGCGAAGGTCTGTCGGAACTCAGCGCCTGGACCCGGCTGCACTACGTCTACCCGTATCCGCACGTGGACGACATCATTCCGCTGATGGCCGAAGGCAAGCTGCTGCCGTACCTGGACATTCCGTTCCAGCACGCCAGCCCGCGCATCCTCAAACTCATGAAACGCCCCGGCGCGGTCGACAAGACGCTCGAGCGCATCCAGAGATGGCGCGATATTTGCCCGGACATCACCATCCGCAGCACCTTCATCGTCGGCTTTCCGGGCGAGACCGAAGACGAATTCGAACAATTGCTGGATTTCCTCGACGAAGCCGAACTCGACCGGGTCGGCGCGTTCGCCTATTCCCCGGTGGATGGCGCCAAGGCCAATGCCTTGCCCGATCCGGTGGCCGAGGAAATCAAACAGGAACGCCTGGCGCGGTTCATGGCGCTGCAGGCCGAGATCAGCGCCGAGAAACTCGAGCGCAAGGTCGGCTCGGTGCAAAAGGTGCTGGTAGACAGCATCGACGGCGAGTTGGCGATCGGCCGATCGATGGCCGACGCACCGCAAATCGACGGTCTGGTGCAGATCCAGAACGGCCAGCAGGCGAATCTGAAAGCCGGCCAGTTCGTCGACGTGGAGATCATGGGTTCGGACGAGCACGATTTGTTCGGGCTGGCATTGATCGCCGACACTGAATAGTGTCAGCTCAGGGCGAATCGTAGCCCACGCCAGTGACCAGGAACCGCGTCAATCCGGTCGGCAGCAAAACCTCGAACTCGTCGTCGACGCGCTTTTTCAGCGCCGCCCGGGCCAGCGGCGAATCGATGCTGATCAGGCCCAGCTTTGCATCTGTCTCATCGGGCCCGACGATTCGGTAGCGAAACGTTTCGCCGCTTTCGACATTCTCGATGTCAAGCCAAGCCCCGAAGAAGATGGCATGCATGTCGCTCGGCAGCTGTTCGACCACCTGCACGGCCTCCAGCCGTTTGCTCAGGTAGCGCACCCGCCGGTCGATCTCACCTAGTTGCTTCTTTCGATAATGATATTCGGCGTTCTCGGAGCGATCGCCTTCCGCCGCCGCCGCGCTCAGCGCCCGCACGACTTCTGGTCGCCTGCGTTTCCACAGGTCATTCAGTTCCTCGCGCAGGCGCTCGAAACCCGCGCGAGTGATGATCGCGGTGGAGCTTGCCGAGGGCGGCCGCCAGCGCGACACGGGCCTTACCTGCCTTTGCCGCCGAAAATCCCGCCGAGCACGCCGCGCAGGATTTGCCTGCCCAGGCCGGAGGCAACCGTACGCGTGGCCGACTTGGCCGCCGCTTCGATGGCGCCTTGCCGGCGCTTGGTGCCCCAGAGGAATTCATCGAGCCGGGATGGCCGCTCCGGTTCAGGTGGCTTGCCATTGCCCGGGGCAGGCCGGGCAGGTGCTTCCGCGGCGTTTTCCCTGGCACGCTCGGCGAGCATCTCGAACGCCGATTCGCGATTGGCCGCGGCATCGTACTTGCCGGCGACCGGACTGCGAGCGCGTACGGCATTGCGTTCATCCTCGGTGATCGCGCCCATGCGGCTGCGCGGCGGACAAACGAAGGCGCGTTCGACCGCCATCGGAATGCCCTTGTCGAGCAGCATCGATACCAGCGCTTCGCCAACACCGAGCTCGGAAATCACCTTGGCGACATCGAGCCTGGGGTTGGCAACGAAGGTTTCTGCGGCGGTCCGGACTGCCTTCTGGTCACGCGGCGTGTAGGCGCGCAACGCGTGCTGGATGCGATTGCCAAGCTGGCCGAGGATAACTCCCGGCACGTCGTCGGGATTCTGCGAGCAGAAGTAGACGCCAACGCCCTTGGAGCGGATCAGGCGGACCACTTGTTCCACGCGCTGCTGCAATGCCGGCGGACAGTCGTCGAACAACAGATGCGCTTCGTCGAAGATGAACACAAGTTTCGGTTGTTCCAGGTCGCCGACTTCGGGCAGGTTTTCGAACAGTTCCGACAGTAGCCACAACAGAAAGCTCGAATACAGGCGCGGCTTCAGGATCAATTGCTCGGCGGTCAGGATGTTGATGATGCCGCGCCCGGACAGATCCTGGCGCATGAGGTCTTGCAGCTGGAGCGCCGGTTCGCCGAAAAACAGTTCGCCGCCTTGCTGCTCGAGCCGCAGCAGCGCCCGCTGGATCGCCGCTACCGACGTCGGGCTGACCAGTCCGTAGGACTTCGAAATCTCGCTCTTGTGCGTGGCGACGTAGGTGAGCAACGCGCGCAGGTCGTCGAGATCGAGCAACAGCAATCCCTGGTCGTCGGCCAGCTTGAAAGCGATGTCGAGCACGCCCGACTGCACTTCGTTCAATTCCAGAATCCGGTTGAGCAGGGTTGGACCCATTTCCGAAACCGTGGTGCGCACCGGATGTCCGAGCTTGCCGTACAAGTCCCAAAACACAACCGGGTTGGCCTCGTTCACATAGCCCTGGATGCCGATCTGCTGGATGCGCTGAGTTATCTTTTCGTTCAAGGTGCCGGGAACAGCCAGGCCGGCGATGTCGCCCTTGACGTCGGCCAGGAACACCGGCACGCCCATCCGCGAGAAGCCTTCGGCGATTACCATCAGCGAAACCGACTTTCCGGTGCCGGTTGCGCCCGCCACCAACCCGTGACGGTTGCCATACTTGCCGAGCAGCTGAACTGCAACGTCGCCTTTGCCGATCAGGATGTCAGCCATGCATGCCTCCGCAGATTGGATTGACTTGTCGCCATCGGCATCCTGCCTCAGCCCATGCATGTGCGTCCATGCGTGGCGCGGCGTCGCGCTCGCGCGCGCCGGCGAAATGGTTGCCGCCGGCGTTGCGGAACCTATACCCTGAAAGGCAGTCCAACGAGACTATGGCCATGATCAAACACTCCATTTTTCTTGCCCTGGCGCTCAGCGCGGCAAGTACCGATGCCCTGTCCGCCAAGGTCGACAAGAATGCGCCGCTCTATGCCAGCATGGATACCGCCAACCTGCGCTATCGGGAGGCGCGCCTCAAGCTGCGCGCCGGTGACGATGCCGGCATGGCGCAGATGGCCAAGGCACTCGAGGACCTCGAGGACCTTGCCCAGCAATGTCTCAAGCAACGCGGCTGCGACACGACGCGGGTCATTACCCAGTATGAGGTCTTGCTCAAGGACCAGGATCTGGAGGCGGAAAAATCCCTGGCCGGCGAAGAACCGGAAGACCTGGAACACCTCGAAGACCCTGACCACGTGGGCTCGCCAGTGCTGGCCAATTCGCCGGAAGCGGTTCGCAGCCTGAATTTGCTCAACGACGGGCACAACTTCGACAAGATGGTGCAGCTCAACGAACCGATCCAGGCGGCGATCCGTGAGTGGCTCACCACGCAACGCGCCTTCCTGATCGATGCCTGGGAAAACTACCAGTACATGCGCTATCTGATGTCGCCGGAATACCAGCGTGCCGGCCTGCCCGAAGCGCTGCTGTTCGGCATCATGGCCAAGGAGTCCGGCGGCAAGGTGCACGCGGTCTCCCGGGCCGGCGCCAGCGGTCCCCTGCAGTTCATGCCGGCGACCGGCACGCGCTTCGGCCTGTATCGCGACGGCACCGGCTTCGACACGCGTTTCGATCCGCAACAGTCGGCGCGCGCCAATGCCGCCTACATCAACGAACGCTTCGCCGAACTCAACCGCAATCTGGAATTCACGGTCGCGGCGTACAACGGCGGCGAAGGCCGGGCGGGGCGACTTTATGTCGCCAACGGCGGTGCCAGTTTCTGGTCGCCGCAAGTGTATGCGCAGTTGCCGGTCGAAACTCGGGACTACGTGCCCGCGGTGATTGCCGCGGCGTGGTTGTTCCTGCATCCGAAGAAATACGGCCTCGAGTTTCCCAGGCTCGATACCACGCCGGACCAGTTCGCCCTGACGAGGAATACATCGATCAACGAGCTGACCATGTGCCTTGGCAACGGCGGCAGTCGCGACGGCTGGTTCCGCGTGTTGCGCAACCTGAACCCCAGGTACGAGCCGGACGCAACCATCTTCGCCGGGACGGTAATTCGGGCGCCAAAGAAAGTCAGCGCGCTATATCGCAGCAGATGCATGCAGGGCCCGCGAGTGGAAATGGCCACGCAGCTGGCGCGCGCGAACCGGTACTTGCTGACCGGAATCCCGGGCGCGCCGCCCGGCGCCAGCACCGCGTCGGTTTCAGATAATCCACTGACCCGGGTGGCAACGCCTGCGGAATCCAGGAAGTCCAAGGCTTCCCATAAGCCTGCCAACTACCGCGTCCGTGACGGCGACAGCCTGCTAGCTATCGCCAACAGACACGGATGCGACGTGCTGGACCTGGCCAAGGCCAACAAGCTCAAGGGTCCCAAGTACATGATCCGGCCGGGACAACGACTCAAGCTCAAGGGTTGCGGCGACTGATGCTTCGCCAGGTGGAGCGCTCGCCCGCGCGCGTGCTGCTGTGGTTGTTGTTGGCCGCCGCAACGGCGCTGTACCTTTTCTGCAGCGCGTTCCTCTATTTCAAGCAACGGCAACTGCTTTACTATCCGACGCCGCCGGCGCCCCACGCCGCCGGCGCCTTGTCATTTCCGGTCCACGGC
>JBAZBG010000170.1:0-5853 GCA_041671585.1 Arenimonas sp.
AGCCGGGGGGCCGCCTGGTAATTCCGGTGGGCGGTAGCTTCTTCACACAGACGCTGATGCTGGTCGAAAAGCGCCCGGACGGACGCATTCGTACGACACAGATCCTGCCGGTGTCTTTCGTCCCGTTGACTGGCGAGCATTAGACACGATGGCTGCGGCGTCGCCTTCGCGGCCGCTGCGTCTTGCCTGCGCCGTGGCGTTGATTTCCTGCGCGGCGCTCGGTTATCAATTGCTGCTGATGCGCTGGCTGGCGATCGCCCACTGGCACCCATTCGCCGTGGTGATCATCAGCCTCGCCCTGCTCGGCCACGGCGCCAGCGGTACCGCGCTCAGCTTGTTGCGCGAACGCGCAGTACGCCATTTCGAATGGATATTTCCGGCTTGCGCGCTGGCGTTCGCGGCCACCGCGGCGCTCTGCGTGCTACTGGCGGGCGCGATTCCATTCAATGGGCTGGAATTGGTCTGGGACCTGCGCCAGCTGGGTTGGCTGGGCGCCTTGTATTTGTGCCTGTCGTTGCCATTTTTCTTCGCCGCGGCCTGCTTCGGCCTGGCGTTTGCACGCCATGGACCGGACATCCCCATGCTGTACGGCGCCGACCTGCTCGGCGCCGGCGCCGGTGCAGCGCTGGCGCTGGTGTTGTCGTGGCTGGCCCCGGTCGACACCGGCTTGGGCGTGGTGGCGGCGATCGCCGCATCGGCGGCTGCGCTCGGGGCCGGCGGCCCGGCGCGATGGGCAATTCGAATCTGCGCTGCATTGATGTTGCCGGCCCTAATCCTGGCGACGTCAGCCCGCGTGCTGGCGCCGCCGGTCAACGAGTTCAAGGGACTGGCCAAGTCTCTGTTGGTGCGCGATGCGCGCATCATCGCCGAACGCCACAGCTCCTACGGCTGGCTGGCGGTGGTGGAAAGCCCGCGGATTCCACTGCGGCAAGTGCCGGGCCTGAGCCTGGCCAACGAACAGGAGCCGCCAGCGCAGCTGGCCGTGTACACCGACGGCGATGCGCTGACCGTCCTTACCCGTCGCGTCGACGCCGCCCATTCCGCCTATCTCGGGCGCACCACCTCGGCGTTGCCGTATCGGTTACTGGCGCGCCCCCGGGTGCTGGTCCTTGGCGCCGGCGGTGGCTTCGACATCCTGCAGGCGCTGAGCCTGGGAGCTCGCGAGGTGCGAGCGGTAGAAACCAATCCGCAAATGATCGGACTGGTTCGCGACACCTACGCAAGCTACGCCGGCCAGCTTTATGGCGACCCGCGCGTGCGCCTGCAAGTCGCGGACATTCGTGGATTTGCGCGTGCCAATGGCGAACAGTACGACTTGATCGTATTGGCGCACGGTGGCTCGGCCACCGCCGGCAGCGCCGGCGTGCAAGCCGTGGCGGAAGACTATGCAGTCACGGTGCAAGCCTTGCGCGATTATCACCGGCGGCTCGCGCCGGGTGGATTTCTGGCGATCACGCGCTGGCAAAAGCAGCCGCCGCGCGATGCGCTGAAACTGTTCGCCACTGCCACGGTCGCGCTGCGTGCCGAAGGCGTTCGCGATCCCGCGCGTCAACTTGTCGTTATTCGCAGTTGGGATGCCGGCACGGTGTTGCTCAAGCGTGGCGAGTTCGATGCCCGCGAGATTGCCCTGCTACGCTCCTTCGCCGACGAGTGGGGCTTCGATCCGGTGCACTTTCCCGGCATGCGCAGCGACGAAGCCAACCGATACAACGTGCTGGCGCGCGACGACGAACGCGCGGGTGCGCTGGCCCTGCTCTCGCCCCGGCCGCAATCCTATCTGGACGCCTACAAGTTCGACATCAGGCCAGCGACGGACGATCGGCCGTACTTCGGCAACTTCTTCAAATGGGCGACGTTGCCGGAATTGTGGCGGCTGCGCACGCAGGGCGCCGCGGTCCTGCTCGACTCCGGCTACCTGTTGTTGCTGGCCGCACTGGCGCAGGCGCTGCCGCTCGCGATCATTCTGGTGCTGCTGCCCTTGCTTGCATTGCCGCGCGCCAGCAGCAGTGAAACCGTCTCGCGTTGGCGCGCAGCAATCTACTTCATCTGTCTCGGCCTGGCGTTCCTGTTCATCGAGATCGCCTGTCTGTCACGGCTGACTTTGCTGATCGGCCAACCCTTGCTGGCCTTCGGCGCGGGCCTGTCCGGCTTTCTCCTGTTCGCGGGCGCGGGCAGCGTATTTGCCCAGCACTGGCTCGCGCAGGACAAGCACCCGATCCCATCGCTGATCGTCCGCGCCGTGCTGGCGATCGCGGCTGGCATCGCCTGGCAATTGCTCGCCTTCCCGGTCGCGTTGGAAATGGGCGCCGGCTGGTTGCCCGCGTGGCGCGCCCTGCTCGGCGTATTGACCATCGCGCCGGTGGCATTCGCCATGGGACTGCCGTTCCCGCTGGGCCTGACACGCCTGGCACGCAGCGCCCCGGCCTTCGTGCCCTGGGCCTGGGGGCTCAACGGCTGCGCGTCGGTGCTGGCCGCGATCGCTGCACTCCTGCTGGGCATCGGGATCGGGCTCACTGCGACTTTGCTCGTGGCGCTGGGCCTGTATCTGCTGGCCGCGGCGGTGTGGGGCGGGGCCGAAAAGGCCTTGTGATTAACATGACATTAACTTTACTATCGGGAGCGCTGCCGCAAGTCTCGCAGCCCGATCCGCGGCAGCCCTGGGAGTTCAATGCGTCCCGTGTCCGAGCCCACAACCTCCCTCGACCAGGCATTGGCGCACGCGTCCCGTCTGCTCGCCTCCGATCCGGCGCTGGCGGCCGAGCAGGCGACGGAAATCCTGAAGGTGGTCGAGAACCATCCGATGGCATTGCTGTTGCTCGGCGCATCGCACTCGGCACGCGGCAATTCGCAACAGGCCGCGGAAATCCTCGGCCCGCTCAGCGTCGCGCAACCGAATTGGGCGATGGCGCAACTGGAGCTCGGCATCGCACTCGGGCGCGCCGGGCGCGGCGAAGAAGCCTTGAAGGCATTGCGTCACGCGGTGTCGCTGAAACCCGACCTGCCCCGCGCCTGGCTGGCGCTTGGCGACCATCTGAGCGCGATCGGCGACGCGCGCGGCGCGGATGAAGCCTACGGCTGGCACATCAAGTATTCCAACCGCGATCCGGCCCTGCTGGAAGCGGCAGTGGCACTGACCGAGAATCGCATTCCCGAAGCGGAAGCGTTGCTGCGCGCGCACCTGAAAAAGGCGCCGACCGACGTCGCGGCCATTCGCATGCTGGCCGAAGTCGCTGCCCGCCTGGCGCGCGACGACGATGCGGTGAATCTGCTCGCGCGCTGCCTGGAGTTGGCGCCCAGCTTCCACGCGGCGCGGCAAAACTACGCGCTGGTGCTCAACCGCGCCGAAAGGCCGGCCGAGGCCTTGGCTCAGGTCAACCTGCTGCTGGCGATGGATCCGGGCAATCCGGGCTATCGCAATCTGAAGGCCGTCATTCTCTGCCACGTCAGCGACTACGAGCCGGCGATCGAAATCTATGCGGAATTGCTGCGCGAATATCCCAATCACGCCAAGATCTGGTTGAGCAACGGCCACGCCCTGAAAACCGCCGGCCACCAGGATCGGTCCATCGAAGCCTATCGCCGCAGCATCGCGCTCGACCCGGGCTTTGGCGAGGCCTACTGGAGCCTGGCCAACCTGAAGACATTCCGCTTCAGCGACGAGGAGGTGGCGCAGATGCGTCGCCAGCTCGAGCGTACGGACCTGCAGCCCCAGCACCGACATCACTTCGAATTTGCGCTCGGCAAGGCGCTCGAGGACCGTGCCGACTATGCCGAATCGTTCCAGCATTACCTCGAGGGCAATACCTTGCGGCGCGCCACGGTCGCCTACAGCGCCGCTGACAACTCGGCTCGCATGCGTCGCGCAAAAACCATTTTCACTCGCGAGTTCTTCCAGCAACGCGCCCACTTCGGCGCGTCGGCGGCCGACCCGATCTTCATCGTCGGCCTGCCGCGCGCGGGCTCGACGCTGATCGAGCAAATCCTGTCCAGCCATTCGGCGGTCGAGGGCACGATGGAGCTGCCGGAGATCATTTCGATGACCCGCGCGCTGCGCCAACTGGCCGAGTCGCCGCAATCCACCACCTACCACGACGTGCTGGCCATCCAGACCGAGCAGGACCTGCGTGAGCTGGGCGAACGCTACCTGGAGCGGACCCGAATCCACCGCAAGCAGGGCGCGCCGTTTTTCATCGACAAGATGCCGAACAATTTCGCTCACCTCGGGCTGATCCACCTGGCGCTGCCCAACGCCCGGATCATCGATGCGCGCCGGCATCCGCTCGCCTGCGGCTTTTCCGGATTCAAGCAACATTTCGCCCGCGGCCAGAATTTCACCTACAGCCTGGACGACATCGGCCGCTACTACCGCGATTACGTCGAGCTGATGGCGCACTTCGACCAGGTGTTGCCCGGCCGCGTGCATCGGGTCATCTACGAATCCATGGTCGAAGACACCGAGACCGAAGTCCGGCGTTTGCTCGACTACTGCGGACTGCCGTTCGAGGAACAATGCTTGCGCTTTTTCGAGAACGAGCGTCCGGTCCGCACGGCCAGTTCCGAGCAGGTGCGGCAACCGATCTATCGGGAAGGCATCGACCATTGGCGCAATTACGAACCGTGGCTGGGGCCGTTGAAGGCTGCCCTGGGACCGGTGCTGGAAAGCTATCCCGCCGTGCCGGCCGACTAGGCAGGTGGGCGATTCATCACGTCAACAACAGGGGAAGCCACAATGCAGAAAACCAGAAGAAGTCCTCAGCGCAAGCAGTCGTCTGCGCTGTCCCGATTACCGTTGACGGCTGCGATCTATTTCGCGCTCAGCTCGATGGCGTTCGCGCAGGACGCAACGACCGAATCCGAAACCCAGGACAAGAGCAAGTCGCCTACGCTGGGCACGGTGACCGTGACCGCGCAGAAACGCACCGAAAACCTGCAGAAGGTGCCGATCAGCATCCAGGTGCTCGGCACCGAGCAGTTGCAACAGCAGAACGTCAATGACTTCGAGGACTACGCCAAGCTGCTGCCGAGCGTGTCCATTACGCCGATCGGCCCGGGCTTCGGCCAGGTCTATATGCGCGGCGTGGCCAGCGGCGGCGACGGCAACCACTCCACGTCGCTGCCCAGCGTCGGCATCTACCTGGACGAGCAGCCGATCACGACCATCCAGGGCGCACTCGACATCCATGTCTACGACATCGCCCGCATCGAGTCGCTGTCCGGGCCGCAGGGCACCTTGTACGGCGCCAGTTCGGAAGCGGGCACCATCCGCATCATCACCAACAAGCCCGACGCCAGCGGCTTTGCCGCCGGCTACGGCGTTGAAGTGAACTCCCTGTCGCATGGCGGCATGGGCAATGTCGTTGAAGGTTTCGTCAACGTGCCGCTTTCCGACAACATGGCGATCCGCGCCGTGGCGTGGGAAAAGCATGACGCGGGTTACATCGACAACAAGCTGGGCTCGCGCACGTACCCGTCATGGGATGCGGACTCCGGCGGCAATGGCACGGTGACCAACGCCACCCAGGCCAAGGATGATTACAACGACGTCGACACCTACGGCGCCCGCGTGGCGCTGAAGGTCGACCTCAACGACAGCTGGACCGTGACGCCCACGATCATGGGGCAACGGCAGAAGGCCGATGGCGTATTCCACTACGACCCGGTGGTTGGCGACTTGTCGCTTACCCACTTCTATCCGGAAAATTCCGATGACCGCTGGACGCAGGCGGGCCTGACCGTGCAAGGCAAGATCGGCAACTTCGACCTGGTCTATGCCTTCGCCCACCTCAAGCGCGACGTCGATTCCGAATCCGATTACAACGACTATGGCTTCTGGTACGACACGGTGTATGGCTA
>JBAZBG010000171.1:0-5831 GCA_041671585.1 Arenimonas sp.
CCTGGCCAGACTGTGCCCGCCAACGATGCCGCGGCGGCTGTCGACCAGGCCGGCATTGCGCAGTTCAACCAGGATGGTTTCCAGGAATTTTTCCGGCACCTTCGCTTCCTGCGCGATCTTCCGCGCCTGCAGCCGCGCCGGCTGGGCCAGGGCCAGGGCGCAGAGGGCGCGGAGCGCGTATTTGGCCTTTTTCGATAGCATCGCCAGGAATCGTCCTTAATTCACACTGACTTTATAGGATTTAACCTTTCAGCCTGTCAAGGGCTTTCGGGCAGCAACTCATGGCGGCTGGAAATAACGCCCTGACCGATTGCCATGTCGCGCAGCGCCTCATGCACGCGGCGCTGTTCCGACGCTGGCAGACCCTCGGCAAAACTGCAGTCCCCAGCGACCAGCGCGCCCACGACCAGGCCGTCGCGCAGCGCCAGGCGCGCACCGGGCAGGCGCGGCAACTTGCTGCCGGGAAGCACGACCCCCGCGAGGTTGAGCGGATCGGCGGCGGAGACCACCAGCAACTGCCCGTCGAGGGCGCGATTGCGCAGTTGCCGCAGCGGAGCGATCGCTTCGGGCAAAGCGAATTGCTCGCCGGACAGGCCGGCAATGAACCGGCCGCCGCGAATTTCGCCGCGTGCCTCGAGCCGGTGATAGACCCGCAACAGCTCGCGCCACGGCGGCAACCAGTTCGGCTCGCGCTCGAGCAGGCGCCAGAACATCACCCCGTAACGGCGCAGCAGGGTGCGGGCGATGTGCTCGACGAACTCCGGCTCATAGCCCGGCGCGATGATGCGGCGCGCGGTCAGCGTCCAGCGGCCGGCGTCCTGGATACCGAACAGGGAGGCGCGGCGGCCGCGACGGGCATGCGTGGGTGGTCGCCGAGACGGCGGCACCAGCAGGGCGCGCAAGCCGGCGTAGCTGTCGCAATGCACGCGGCCGCGCGCGACCAGTTCGGCCAGCGCGTCTTCCAGTTCGGTGCGCAACAGATGCGCGCCCGCCTCGAGGTCTTCGAAGAAACACGCGCCGTTGGTGGCAAGAAATTCCGCCACGCGTTCCGCGCGCGAAGACAAGGCCGGTTCCGGCTCGCCGCGCGCCGCACTGGTCTTGCTCCAGGCCTGCAGTTGGCGGCGCGGCAGCAACACGATGGGCGTGGCATGCAGCGACGAGGCGCGGCCGCTGCGGTCCGGATTGGCGCTGCGCAGGCGCGCCCAGGTGAAGCGTCCGGAGGTGCACAAGTCATCCAGCCACAGCGGCTGGTAGTCGTTTACCCGCGTTCGCAGCAGGTCGTGCTCCCACGCGGCGGCCGGCGCTTCAAAGCCCTCCAGCTGCGTCAACACGGCGACCAGGCCATCGGGACCGCTGACCCGGGCGTCGGACGACAGGCCTTGCCAGTCGACCAGGAAGCGCAGGAAATCGCGCGGCGCCACCGGTTCGATTTCCCGGCGCAGGCGGCCGACGGTGTAGCGATGGATGCGCGCCAGCAAATGGCGTTCGCACCATTGCTCCGCGCCGCCGGCGAGCGCGTCGGGCGAGAAGCGACCGCGCATGACATAGCCTTCGCTTTCGAGGCGCAGCAAGGCGAGTTCAATCATTGCCAGCGGCAGCGACAGCGATGTTGCCAAGGTGAGCGCTTCGGTCGGACCCAGGCCGCCGAGCCGCGCACGGACGATTTCCAGCGCGGCGTCTTCCTCGGTCCAGTGCACGCAACCGAATTCCTCGGGTGCGTCGATGAGCGGTTGCAGTTCGACATCGGGAAACAGCGCCAACACCTGCGGCAAGCGCTCCGCCGCAACCCAAAACCCACCCATTTGTGGGAGCGGCTTCAGCCGCGATGAATCTTGCTCAGAAGCATCGCGGCTGAAGCCGCTCCCACAAATGCATTCAGTGGCGCGGCGGTCGTGGGCGAGTTGTTGCAGCCAGGCGTGCCAGGCCGGATTGTCGATAAGGTCCTGCGCGGTGACGAGGCCGAGCCCGAGCAGGGCTTCGTGCATTTCGTCGCTGTCGCGCGGTTGCGGCCAGGCTTCGCCGCGCACGGCTTCGATCGCCGCCGGGTCGAGGCGGCCGAGGTCGTCGGCGCGTTCGGCTTCGCCCTGGCGACGGCTCATCACTGCCTGCGTGCGTCGCTCCTCCAGAGGCGCATCGTCCAGAAAAGCGTAGGGCCGGGCGTTGAGCGCTTCGGCGGCAAACGGCGTCGGTCCGGTCAGGTCGCGCGCCAACACCTGCACGGCGCCGGATTCCAGGCCGCGCAACACGGCCAGCCAGCCGTCGGCGTCCATCGCCTCGTGCAGGCAATCGTCCAGCGTCTGCGCGACCAGCGGGTGATCGGGCAGCTCGCGCTCGCCGACCAGGTTTTCCGCGCAGGCCACCTGGTCCGGGAAAACCGTCGCCAGCAAGTCTTCGCTGCGCATGCGTTGCAGTTGCGGGGCGACCCGGGTGCCGCCGCTGAAGCGCGGCAGGGCCAGCGCGGTGGTCGCGTTCCAGCGCCAGCGCACGGCGAACATCGGCGCATCGAGCAGCGCCTGGATCAACACACCGCCGGCCGTCGCCGAATGCAGGTACTGCGCCACGTCGGCCAGCGGAAAACTGTGGCTGGTCGACAAGGACAACACGATCGCGTCCTCCGTGGCGGCGGCCTGCAGTTCGAAATTGAATTTGCGGCAGAAGCGTTTGCGCAGCGCCAGGCCCCAGGCGCGATTGATGCGACTGCCGTAAGGCGTGTGAATGACCAGCTGGGTGCCGCCAGACTCGTCGAAGAAGCGTTCGATCGCCAGCTGCTGTTGCGTCGGCAGCAGGCCCAACGATGCCTGCATGCGCGCCAGGTATTCGACCAGTTGCTGCGCCGCGTAGTCCTGTATCCCGACCTCGCGCCTCAGCCAGGCGATGGCCGCGGCGCTGCTGTCGGCGATCAGCGCACCCAGCTCGGCGCGCAGTCGCGAGACACCGAAGGATAGTTCGTCGCTGCGTCCCGGCGCTTCGCCCAGCCAGAAGGGAATGTTTGGCGGCGCGCCGTGCGCGTCTTCCACCCGCACCCGCCCCGGCTCCACGCGCAGGATGCGATAGCTGGCATTGCCCAGCTGGAAAACGTCGCCAGCCAGGCTCTCGACGGCGAAGTCTTCGTTGACGCTGCCGATGTTCAGCGCCTGTGGCTCAAGGAGCACCGCGTAGTCGCCGGCATCGGGAATGGTCCCGCCGGAAGTCACGGCGGTCATCCGCGCGCTGCGCCGCCCGCGCAGCCGGTGATTTACGGCGTCGCGATGCAGGTAGGCGGCGCGCGTGCCGCGACGGGTGCTGAAGCCTTCGGCAAGCATCTTCACCACCGCGTCGAAATCCTCGCGCGCCAGCTGCGCATAGGGCCAGGCGCGACGAAAACACGCGAACAATTCGTCCTCACCCCAGTCGGCGAACGCGACCTCGGCGACGATCTGCTGGGCCAGCACATCAAATGGCGCGCGCGGAATCTTCAGCGCATCGAGCTCACCGCGGCGCACGCAATCGAGCAAGGCCGTGCACTCGACCAAGTCGTCGCGCGACTGCGGAAACAGGCGACCCTTGGGCACGCCGCCGACCTGGTGGCGCGACCGTCCGACCCGCTGCAGGAAGGCGGCGATGGAACGCGGCGAGCCGATCTGGCAGACCAGGTCGACGTCGCCGATGTCGATGCCCAGCTCCAGCGAGGCGGTGGCGATCAACACCTTCAGCTCGCCGCGCTTGAGTCGCTGCTCGGCATCGAGACGCAGCTCGCGCGCGAGACTGCCGTGGTGGGCGGCGACGCATTCCTTGCCCAGGCGTTCGCCAAGATGGCGGGCGGCGCGCTCGGCCATGCGCCGGGTGTTGACGAACACCAGCGTGGTGCGATGCGCCTGCACCAGCTCGGCGATGCGCGCATAGACCTGGTCCCATTGCTCGTTGGACATCACCGCCTGCAAGGGCGTTGGCGGCAGTTCCAGGTCCAGGTCGCGCGCCTTCTGGTAACCGATATCGACAATGCTGCAATCGGGCCGACCGTTGCCATCGACGTGCGCGGCGCCGACCAGGAAGCGGGCGATCTCGTCGATCGGTTTCTGCGTCGCCGACAGGCCGATACGCGTGAGCCGACGTTGGCAAAGCGCTTCCAGCCGTTCCAGCGACAGCGCCAGGTGGCTGCCACGCTTGTTGTCGGCGAGCGCATGGATTTCATCGACGATCACCGTGCGCGTGGTCGAGAGCATGCGCCGCCCCGAGTCGGAGCCGAGCAAGACATACAGCGATTCCGGCGTGGTCACCAGGATGTGCGGCGGCAGGCGGCGCAGCTTGACGCGTTCGGCCGCGGGCGTGTCGCCGGTGCGCACCGCCGTGCGGATCGCCACGTCCGGATAGCCGGCGCGCGCCAGCTCGGCGCGGATGCCGGCCAGTGGGGCTTCCAGATTCAGGTGGATGTCATTGGACAGCGCCTTCAAAGGCGATATGTACAGCACCGAGGTTGCATCGGCCAGTCCGGTAGCCGCTGCGGCGTCGGCCGGCAGGCCGAGCCGGACCAGTTCGTCGATCGCGGCGAGAAACGCCGTCAGCGTCTTGCCCGAACCGGTGGGCGCGGCCACCAGTGTGTGCCGGCCGCTGCGAATCGCCGGCCAAGCTAGGCTCTGCGCCTCGGTCGGCGCCGGAAAGGTCGCCTCGAACCAGGCGGCGACGGCGGGGTGGAATTCGTGCAGTGACATCGGCCGATTATCCATGGCCGGACGTTAGCGAAATGAATCGCAGGTCACCCGAGGTTCAGCCTCCAATCCCCCTTGTCCTCAGTCCCACAGGTAGGAGCGGCTGACCAGACATACGTCTGTTAGAAGCCAGCCGCGACCAAGAATGCCGCGGTCCACCACAAGAACGACACATGGCGACATGCAGGTTAAGATGCCCGCCGCCGGCCGAGCCGGTGTGCGAGATCTGGTCTGTTGCCGACCAGACCGCGGCGACAGTTTTACCGAAATCTGAATCCAACCAGGGGAAGCTCGAGATGAAACTCAAGGAGATCGCGTTTGCGGTCCTGCTGGTCATGGGGCTCGGCGCGTGTTCCGCCGGCGACATGTCCGCTGCGGTCGATCCACAGCTTGCGCAAAAGCTCACGCCCGACATGCCGGCCACGGAGGTTCGCAAGTTGCTCGGTGAGCCCAACAACATCCAGGCGCTCAAGCTTGGTGACGCACACGTCTCCGATACCTGGACTTACGGCGAGGGTGATCAGCTGGTGACCGTGGTCATGATCGCCGACAAGGTATCCGCCGCCTACACGGGCACGAACAACGTCCCGGTGTTTCCGGAGCCGGTGGAAGCGCTTGGCGACGGCGACGACGGCGGCTGAGTTCGACGTCGACCCACGCACCTGGTTCAGCGCAACGACATCCAGGCCACCGCGGCGATCACTGACAGGATCGCCAGCGCCGGCAGCGCGAGCCTGAAATCGGCGGACGAGGGCAGGCAGGCGGAGAGCATAGCGCCAACAATCCAGGCATGCAGCCAGTACATCGACCCTGCCGCGGGCGCCATCCAATGCACGGCCCAGAACATTGCAACCGGCAGCAGGATGATCGGCGCCAGCGCTATCGGCACGGCGCGAAAAATGCCGGCGCGAAAGGTCACCGAGCCCATTCGCCAGCCGCGCCCGGTGCGTTGCGGGATCAACGAAGGAAAGCTCGGCTGCGCGAACAGCAGCAAAGCGACCAGGTAATGCGTGAGCTCGTGGGCCAGCGTTCCCGGCAGCGCGATGATCGCGTACAGCCACATGCCGAGCACGGTGCAGGCGCGGATCAGCAGCAGCGCGCCGACCGCGACGACGACGTCGGTCGGCGACAAGGCCTGAAGCTGCG
>JBAZBG010000172.1:0-5831 GCA_041671585.1 Arenimonas sp.
GGTGCCCCTGGGCCTGAAGGCGCACTGGCAGGAATTCATCAACGGCTATTTCCAGCATCGGCAGGCGCTCGCCGGCCTGGTGATCGTGATGGACATCCGCCATCCGCTACGCGAATTCGATCTGAAGATGCTCGATTACGCGCGCTCGCGCGGCTTGCCGGCGCACTGCCTGCTGACCAAAGCCGACAAGCTGGGCCGCGGCGCGCAAGGCAACACGCTGCTCGGCGTGCGCAAGGAACTCGGCCCGGTCGCCAGCGTGCAGCTGTTCTCCAGCGAAACCAAACTTGGCATCGATGAAGCGCGTGCCGTAGTCACCAAGTGGCTCCACGGCTAGCCTTGCTCTTGTAGGAGCGGCTTAAGCCGCGAAGCCTTTCCCTCGCTTCGTAGCGTGTCCCGGAACCAGCACGCGGCCGCCGGGGCTGGAGGGTCATTGGCGCCCGTCATAGAAAACATCCCTGTTTTCTAAGACGGCCGTTCCTTGCTGTCCTGCACCACTTCGCCAATGACCCTCCACCCCCGACGTCCATTCGGATGGGGGGTGCTTCGGTCAAATTGAGAAGAGCATCGCGGCTGGCTTCTAACAGACGCACGTCTGGTCAGCCGCTCCTACGAGAGCGTGGGGCGTGAATGCTGCTTGCCGACGGTGAGCTGATGTGGCTTCCTGGTCGCAAGGACAGCAGGGTTCGGTTCGCCTCAGTGATTGAAGGCCGGGGTCGGTCTTTATTTTTTCCCAAAAAATGAAGAGCGGCGCCGGACTTGGCGAGATGAGGTGAGATGGACCGGAGCGAGGAGCATCGCGGCTTAAGCCGCTCCCACGGGTTAGGTAGGGTCGCGGAGGCGGGGGTCGAGGTAGGAGCGTAGGAGGTCGATGGCGGCGTTGATGAGGACGATGGCGGCGCCGATGACCAGCACCACGCCCAGGACCAGCGTGTAGTCGCGATTGAGCGCGCCCTGGACGAAATAACGGCCGATGCCGGGAATGCCGAATACTTGTTCGACCACGGCCGAGCCGCTGACGACGTTGATCAATGCCGGCGACAGCCAGGCGATCACTGGCAGCAAGCCCGGCTTCAGCGCATGCGCAAGCAACAGGCGCCACTCCGACAATCCGCGACCGCGCGCGGCCTGCAAATAATCGGCGCCGAGCACTTCGAGCAGGCTGCCGCGGGTGAGCCGCGCGCAATAGGCCAGGTTGGGCAACGAAAGCGCGATGATCGGCAATACCGCGCTGCGCCAGCCGCCATCCCAGCCGCCTGCGGGCAGCCAGCGCAAGGTGACGGCGAACAGCAGGATCAGCAGCGGCGCCACCACGAATTTCGGCATCGCCAGGCCCAGGCTGGCGCCAAACATCAGCAGGCGATCAGTCCAGCGCCCGGCACGCAGCGCCGCCCAGACGCCCAATGGAATGCCGATGCCCAGGGCGAGCAGCAACGCCAGACCGCCGTTGACCAGCGATACCGGCAGACTGGCGGCGATCAACTCGTTGACCGAGTAATCGGGGTACTGGAACGAGGGGCCGAGATCGCCACGCAAGACATCGCCCAGCCAATGTCCGTACTGGCTCAACAACGGCTGGTCGAAATGGTATTGCGCATCGATCGCCGCCTGTACTTCCGGCGGCGCGGATTTTTCCGCATCGAAAGGACCGCCCGGCGCCGCGCGCAACAGGAAGAAGCACAACGTCGCCAACAACCACAACGTCACCACCGCCTCCGCCGCCCGCGCAACCCACAGCCGCACTGTAGGAGCGGCTTCAGCCGCGATGCCGTTCGCACTCACTGCCCCACCCCCCCAAACCGCAAAAACCGGCTCGCATGATGATCCAGCGCATTGGCCTCAAACCCCTCCACTTCCGGCCGCACCAGATGCTTCGACGTATAGAAATAAATCGGAATCACCGCATGCTGCGCCAGCAAGCGCGTCTCGGCGCGCTGTAAACCCTGGCCACGCAATTCCGGACTGGAAGCATTGTCGGCTGCCCGCAGCAACGCATCGAACTGCGGGTCGTCGACTCCGCTCCAGTTGGTCACGCTGCCGGACTCGAAGTTGGCAAGGAAATTGCGCGGGTCGTTGACGTCGGCGATCCAGCCGCCGCGAAACGCCTGGGTGATGACCCGTTGCGCGCGATTGCCGACAAAGACTTTCCATTCCTCGTTGCGCAACGTCACCCGGGCGCCCAGGACTTCGCGCCACATGGCGGCGATGGCCAGGTTCATGCGCCGGTGCGGCGTCGAGGTGTTGTAGCGCAGTTCAATCTGCAACGGACTGGCTCGGGAATAGCCGGCCTGTTGGTAGCGCTGTCGCGCCAGCCGCTCGCGCTGCGCTTGCGAGGCCTTCGCCCACGGCAGCAGGGCCGGGCGGTAATCGGCCACGCCCGGCGGCACCACGCCGTAGGCCGGCGTCTCACCGAGTCCGGTGATGTAGCGGGTGAGCCTGTCGCGATCGATCGCCAACGACAGCGCTTCGCGCAGGGCCACGTTGCCCCGCAACGGGGGACGAGTCAGGTTCAAGCCCAGCCACATCGTGCCCAGATACGGACTGATGCGTAGCTGCGTGCCGAAGCGCTTGCGCAGTTGCGGCAACGCTTGTGGCGGCACGGTTTCGGTGATGTGCAGGTCGCCGGCCTGGAAGCGCTGCAATTCGCTGGCGGCGTCTTCGGTGACCAGGAAATTGATCCGGCCGATCGGCGCCCGGTCGCGATATCGATTATTGCGCTCCAGCGTCAGCGACGCCTGCGGCGTCCAGGCGCGCAATCGGTAAGCGCCATTGCTGACCAGGTGGCCCGGGCGCGTGTGTTGCGGGCCGAATTCGCGCAGCGCCGGCAGATACACCGGGTAGCCAATCGGCAGCAGGAGCAGTTGCGGCAACGCGGCGCTGCGGCTGAGGCGAAACACGATCGTGCGCGGGTCCGGCGCCGAGATGCCCAAACGTTCCGGCGGCAACTTGCCGCGTTGCACCAGCGCCGCATTGTCGACGGCATCGAAATGCACGGCGAACGGCGCCGCCGTGGCGGGAGAAAACGCGCGCCGGAAACTGGCAACGATGTGGCCGGCGGTCAACGCTTCGCCATTGCTCCAGCGTAATGACTCGCGCAGGTGAAAGGTCCAGACGCGGCCATCGGTGGAAACTTGCCAGCGTTCGGCCATTCCTGGAATCAGGCGGCCGCGGGCGTCTTCGGCAACCAGGCCTTCGTACAAGTCGCGCAGGACGTTGCCGCAGGCGACTTCGGGGCAGCGGTGGGCGTCGAGGGTGGAGGGTTCGGGGCCGTTGCCGCGTTGGAGGGTTAGGGGTTGGCTGCTGGGCTGGGGTGGGTTTGGAGATTCGCGGCTGACTGCACTCGCGAAGCGAGTGCGAACGGCGGAGCCGGCCCGGAGGGCGAGCCCATCTTGGGCGGGTAAGCCGCTCCTACGGGTCAAATCCGGAGCGGCGTTGGTGGCGACGGCCCAGGACAGCAGGAGCAGAACGAGGGCGGGCTTCACGGGCTGTGGGTAGACTGGGCGGGCGTCATCACTTGCGATTGTAGGGGCTCGCCCCCAGATTGCCGAGACACATTCCGGAAGAGCTCAGTGTCCAGTCCAAGCAGCGTCAAGGATTCGCCGATCGCCAGCCGCCAGGAATTGATCGACTTCCACGCCAGCGGCAGCCGCCCGCGTGAACAATGGAAGATCGGCACCGAGCACGAGAAGTTTGGTTTTCGCCTGAGCGATCTGCGCCCGCCGACCTACGAGGGCCCGCAAGGCATCGAAGCCATGCTGCGCGGACTGACCCGCTTCGGTTGGCAGCCGGTGGAGGAACACGGCAAGGTCATCGCGCTGCTGCGCGATGGCGGATCGATCACGCTGGAACCCGCCGGGCAGTTCGAGTTGTCCGGCGCCATGCTCGATACCATCCACGAAACCTGTTGCGAGACCATGGCGCACCTGACCGAGGTGAAGACCGTCGCCGAAGAAATCGGCCTCGGTTTCCTCGGCATGGGCTTCCAGCCCAAGTGGAAGCGCGAGGACATGCCGTGGATGCCCAAGGGCCGCTACCAGATCATGCGCAACTACATGCCCAAGGTCGGCAATCTCGGCCTCGACATGATGACCCGCACCTGCACGGTGCAGGTCAACCTGGATTTTGCTTCCGAAGCGGACATGGTGAAGAAATTTCGCGTGTCGCTGGCGCTGCAGCCGATCGCCACCGCCTTGTTTGCCGATTCTCCGTTCACCGAGGGCAAGCCGAACGGCTACCTGAGCTATCGCTCGCACATCTGGACCGATACCGATCCGGACCGGACCGGCATGCTCGATTTCGTCTTCGACGAGGGTTTCGGTTTCGAGCGCTACGTCGACTACCTGCTCGACGTGCCGATGTATTTCACCTACCGCGGCGGCGAGTACATCGATTGCGCCGGCTTGAGTTTCCGCGATTTCATGGCCGGCAAGCTGCCGGCATTGCCCGGCGCATTGCCGACGATGAAGGACTGGGCCGATCACATGACCACGGCCTTTCCGGAAGTGCGCCTGAAGAAATACCTGGAGATGCGCGGCGCCGACGGCGGTCCGTGGAATCGCCTGTGTGCGCTGCCGGCATTCTGGGTCGGCCTGTTGTACGACGATGCAGCGCTCGACGCCGCCTGGGATCTGGTCAAGGATTTTTCCATGGCCGAGCGCAATGCCTTGCGCGATGGCGTGCCGAAGCAGGCGCTGAAATTGCCGTTCCGCAATGGCACGGTTCGTGACCTGGCTCTGGAGGCGCTGAAAATCGCCGGGCAAGGCCTGGCGCGGCGCAATCGCCTGAACCGCACCGGCGCCAGCGAAGCGGTGTTCCTGGAGCCGCTGATCGAATTCGCGATGGCCAACGAAACCCCGGCCGAGCGCAAGCTCGCGCTGTATCACGGCCCCTGGCAAGGTTCCGTCGACCCCGTCTTCCGCGAATTCGCCTACTAATTCCTGCCACCGCCACTGTAGGAGCGGCTTCAGCCACGATGCGCCTGCGCGAAGAGCATCGCGGCTGAAGCCGCTCCTACAGCAGTCTTCCGCCGGACACCGCCACCGGTAGCGAGTCGCCGCTCCTGAGCATGGCCTCGATCTCGCTGGCGGCCACCGGCCGGCTGAACAGGAAACCCTGTGCTTCGTCGCACGACAGCAAGCGCAGCATCTGCGCCTGTTCCTCGGTCTCGACGCCTTCGGCCACGACCTTCAGCTGGAGCGCATGGGCCAGCGCGATGATGCTCGATACCATGGTCCACCCTTCCGGCCCCTGCGTCATGCCGGTGACGAAGGCGCGGTCGATTTTCAGCGACGTGACCGGCAGTTGCGCGATGTAGGCGAGCGAGGAGTAGCCGGTACCGAAGTCGTCGATGGCGATGGTCACGCCGAGCGTGCGAATTTCCTTGAGCACGGCGACGTTGTACTCGACGTTATCCATGATCACGCTTTCGGTGATCTCCAACTCAAGCACGCCACCGCCATCCACGGTAACGGCGTTGGTGATCTGCGCCGAGAAGTCCGGTTGATGCAACTGTAGCGGCGACACATTGACAGCCACGCGCAGAGCGCCCAGTCCTGCGTCGCGCCAACGACGACAATCCGCCATGGCCTGACCGAGCGCCCATTGGCCGACGACGCCGATCAAGCCGGCTTCTTCCAGGACGGATATGAAACGAATGGGCGGGATCAGGCCCTGTTCCGGATCCTGCCAGCGAATCAGGGCTTCGAGTCCGCAGATGCGGCCGTCGGAAAATTTGATCTTCGGCTGGTAATGCAGCACGAATTCCTGGCGTTCGATCGCTCGCCGAAGTTTGCTTTCCAGCGCCAACGCCTCGGCCGCCCTGGCGTTCATGTCGG
>JBAZBG010000173.1:0-2945 GCA_041671585.1 Arenimonas sp.
GGGCCAGGTCGAAGCCAGCCACGCAGCCCTGCGCATGCGCGAGCGTGGTGATTTCCTTCAGGTCGAAAGCCTGGCCGCTGCGGTATTGCACGCCGGGCCAAAGCACCAGCGCGATTTCCTGGCCGCGCTCGGCGAGCACGCGTTCGATCGCCGCCATCGAGATGGTGCCGTCGGCCTCGTCGGGTTCCAGCTCGATTAACGAATGCGCCGGATCGAAGCCGTGGAAACGCACCTGCGACTCGACCGCGTAACGGTCGGAAGGAAACGCGCCAGCCTCGATCACGATGGCATGCCGCTCGGTCGTGGGCCGATAGAAGCTGACCATCATCAGGTGCAGGTTCACCGACAGCGAATTCATCGCCACGGTTTCCGAAGGCAGGCAGCCGACGCAGGCCGCCAGCGATTCGCGGACGAACTCGTGGTACGGCATCCACGGATGCGTGCCGAGGAAGTGGCCTTCCACGCCCAGCCGCGCCCAGTCGTCGAGCTCGTCGAACAGCGCCGCGCGCACGGCCTTGGGTTGCAGGCCCAGCGAGTTGCCGCAGAAATAGTGCTGGCTGTCGCCGCCATGCAGTGGGATATGAAATTCGTCGCGAAAGCCCCGCAGCGGATCAGCGGCATCGAGGCTGCGGGCCAGCGCTTCCGCTTCTTGCACTTCGATAGCGCGCGTTTCAGAAATTGGGCGCATGTCAGTCGAAGCGCGCCTTGTTCAAGCCCAGCCATTCCAGCGCGGTGCCGTGGTACAGGCGCGCCTGCGCTGCTTCGTCCAGGCCCAGAGCGGCGATGCCACTGCCAGGTTCCTGTTCGCCCAACGGGAAGGGATAGTCGGTGCCGAGCATCACGGTGTCGATGCCGACGGTGTCGATCAGGTAGCGCAATGCGCGCGGATCGTGCACGCAGGAATCGAAATAGATCTTGCCGAAATACTCGCGCGGATTGCGCGGGTTGTCGACGGCAACCAGGTCGGGACGCATGTTGAAACCATGCTCGATGCGGCCGATGGTGTACGGAAAACTGCCGCCTCCGTGCGCGAAGCAAATCTTCAGGCGCGGAAAACGCTCCAGCACGCCGCCGAACAGCAGCGCGCAGGCCGCGCGCGATTGTTCTGCGGGCATGCCGACCAGCCAGGGCATCCAGTATTTTGGCATCGAGTCGGTGCCCATCATGTCCCAAGGGTGGATCAGGATGGCCGCTTTGAGGTCCTGGGCGGCCTCGAAAAACGGCGTGAGCTCGTCGGCATCCAGGTTCCACTCGTTGACGTGGGAACCGATCTGCACCGCCTGCAAGTCGAGCTGGTCGATGCAGCGCTCGAGTTCCTGCACCGCCAGGCGCGGCGACTGCAGGGGCACGGTGCCGATGCCGGCGTAGTGGCGGCGATTGTCGCGGCAGGTCGCGGCCATGTCGTCGTTCAACGACTGGTGCAGCTCCAGCGCATGTTGCGGCTTCGAGGTGTAGCAGAACATCACCGGCACGGTGCTGATCGCCTGCACCTGCACGCCGAATCGCGCGTAGTCGTCGATGCGCACCCTGGCATCCCAGGTCTTCGGCCAGATTTCGCGGAAGAACTTGCCGTCCTTGTAGATGCGGTGCCGGCCGTCGTCGCCGTGATGGATCACCGGGAACCGGTTATCGCCGTACTTCGCCGCCAGGTCCGGCCAATCGCGAGGCAAGTAATGAGCATGGGTATCAATCTTCAACATCCCCACAGTTTACCGTGTATGTGTAGGAGCGGCTTCAGCCGCGATCCCCACACCACCTCACCCTCACCCCCAATCCCCAACCCCCAACCCCCAACCCTCACCCCCTCCCCCGATCCCCCGAACTCACAATCGCCAACTGCCCCCCGTCGACCAGCGCCCGCGCCCCGGATTGCAGTTCCTGCACCAAGCCTGCGCGATCGCTGTTTTCCGTAGGCCGCAACGCGGCCCAGCCATTGCGGCCGTGCTCCTTGACCCAGTACAGCGCCGCGTCCGCCAGTTCCACCGTCTGTTCCCAACCGAGCGGGTTCTGCCCATCGGCGAACAGCGGGTACTCGGCCAGGCCGATCGAGCAGGTCAGCGGCAACTGCAGGCTGTCGCCGATGTCGAACGTTTGCGCGGCGATATTGCTCCGAATCCGTTCGCCCAGTCCCGGCACCGACTCTCGCGGCATCGGCCGGAACACCAGCAGGAATTCCTCGCCGCCCCAGCGCACGATGTAGTCGCCGGCCTGGACCAGACCGTTCAGCGCCTGGGCGAATTCTTGCAGCACGTGGTCGCCGGCTTTGTGTCCGTAGTTGTCGTTGATGCGCTTGAAGTGATCGATGTCGACGATGGCGAACACCAGCGCGTGATCGCTGCGGCCCGGCCGCGCATGCTCGCGGTCGTAGAACGCCAGGTCGGCCGGAATCTGGCCGCTCAGGTAGCGGCGATTGTGCAGACCGGTCAGCGGATCGGTCTGGCTGGCCACCTCCAGGCGCTGGTTGGCCGCGTGCAGCGCCTCGCTTGCCCGGCGCCGCTCCAGCGCATGAGCGATATGGAAGGAGACGAAGTTGAGCAGCTCCTCGTCGCGCGTGGTGTACAGATAATCCGGCGTGTAGCTCTGCACGGCGATCAGGCCGATGGCCTTGCCGGCGATGATCAGCGGCACACCCAGCCAGCAAACGGCCTTGGCGCCGATCGACTGCGCCTCGCCGGCGGCCATCAGCTCCTCGAACATGTTGCCGTGGAGCAGGAGCGGCTTGCCCGTGCGCAGCACGTATTCGCTCAAGCCGTCCGCAAGCTTGCGTGCTTCGAACCTGGCATGGTGCTCGTCCACCGAAAAGGGGAATTCCAGTCCCTCGCCATCGTCCGTCAGCAGGGCGATATAGAAGTTGCGCGCATCCAGCAGTTCGCCGACGATGCCGTGGATGGTGGCGTAGAAGCTGTCCATCGATTCGTTGCTGTTGGACACTTCGGCAATCCGGA
>JBAZBG010000173.1:3045-5738 GCA_041671585.1 Arenimonas sp.
TCGCCATCGTCCGTCAGCAGGGCGATATAGAAGTTGCGCGCATCCAGCAGTTCGCCGACGATGCCGTGGATGGTGGCGTAGAAGCTGTCCATCGATTCGTTGCTGTTGGACACTTCGGCAATCCGGAACAGCGCGGCCTGCAGGCGCTCGCCGCGCCGGCGTTCGATGACTTCCTGGCGCAGGGCGAGCGTGCGTTCGGCCACGCGGTGTTCCATCTCCTCGACGGCTTCGCGCCGGGCCAGGGCGGTCTGGATGTTCTGCGCCACGTACACCAGCAGCGTTTGATCGGCTTCGCTGTATTGCTGGTCGGGATCGTAGCTTTGCACCACTACACCGCCGCGGACCACGCCGTTTTCGAGCATCGGCACGCCCAGCCAGTCCTCGGCCGATGGGCCAAGGCTTTCGGCAATGCCAAGTTGTTCGCGCAGGACACGACCGGGGCCATGGATCGGCGTGCCCTTGCGCAGCATCGCCAGGGTCAGCGAATTTCCGACCGTGGCGGCATCGATCACCTCCTTAGGATCGACAGCGCCCGACTCTCGAGTGTCGGCAAAATAGATGAAGCGCAGTGTTTCTGGCTGCGCCGTATAGCGGACGATGTAGAAGTTCTGCGCATACATCAGTCGACCGACGATCTGGTGCAGCTCACGTAGCACCTGGGCTGCTTCCTGGCTGGAGCTGGCGCAGTCGCTGATCGCGAACAGCGCGCGCTGCAATCGTTCCGCGCGAGCCATGCGCTCCACGTCCAGCCGCAATCGCTCGGTGCGCAAGATCGACTCGCAGCGCAGCGCGAGTAGTTTCAGCACTTCCTGCCGCGCGGCATCGTGTTCCGGATTCGCCTCGGCCTCGCGATCCCGGCGACACACCACGATCGTCCACAAAGGACCGCGGCGGGCGAGCAGGGTGGCCGTTTCCACGCAGGCGCCGTCGAGGCTGCGCTGCTGGACGCTGCCGCCGCGCTCACCGACGCGGGCCAGCAAGGAAGCGAGATGGCGGTCGATCGGGTCGGGAGGATACGACTGTTCGCCGTTCTTCTGGTCCAGGTTGCATTTCCAGACCAGCCGCACCGATTCGCATCCCAGCGGCAGCAAGTGCTGCTGCGCAATTTGTGCAAGTCCCCTCAGGTCCTGACTTTCGAGCAAGGACCGGGCCAGCAACTCACGCACCCCTGGCGGCTGATGTGGCATCGGCCCTGGTGTCGGGAAATCCGGCTTGAGTGTAGCAGGGCCTCAGGTCGGGTCCAGCTGGGCGGAATCCTCGAAGCGGGCCGGACGCGGATTCAGGTAGTTGCAGACCGCGCAGGTGCGCAGTTCGACCGAGCGGTAGAAGTGTTCGAACACTTTGGGGAAGTCGTTTTCGATATCCACCAGCTGGAAATATTCTTCGTACAACTGATGGTTGCAGCGCTCGCAGTACCAGAGCAGCCCGTCCTTCTCGTCGGGCAAGCGCCGGCGCTCGATCACCAGGCCGATCGATCCGGCGGCGCGCTGCGGGGAATGCGGAACGCGCGGCGGCAGGTAGAACATTTCCCCGGCCTTGATCGGCACCTCGCGCATCAGGCCGTCTTCCTGGATGCGCAACACCATCTCGCCTTCCAGTTGGTAGAAGAATTCCGGACCTTCCTCCCAGTGGTAATCGGTGCGCTGGTTCGGTCCGCCGACGATCATGACGATGAAGTCGCCGTTGACGATGCACTTGTTGCCGACCGGCGGCTTGAGCAGGTGCCGGTGCTCGTCGATCCAGGCTTGCAGGTTGAAGGCGGGTGTCAGCATGTCAGCGACCCTCGGGAATAACGGCCAGGCACTTGAGCTCGATCGCGATCGGCGTCGGCAAGGCGGTGATGCCCAGCGTGGTCCGGCACGGTGCGTTGGCGGCATCGGGAAAATACTCGGCCCACACAGCATTGTAGGCCTTGAAATCGCGCTGCATGTCGGTGAGATAGACGGTGACGTCGACCAGGTCGTCCCAGCGGGCGCCGCTGGCGGTCAGCACTGCCTTCACGTTGGCGAACACCGAATGGCATTGCGCGACGATGTCGTAGGCCAGCAACTTGCCGTCGCCATCCATGACATTGCCGGGAATGCTGTTGTCGCCGGCGTTGCGCGGACCGATTCCAGACAGAAAGAGCAGCGTGCCGACCCTGCGTGCATGCGGATAATGACCGACGGCCTTGGGCGCGCTGTCGGTGCGGATGACGCCGCTCATTGCAGCTCCGGATTACGCGTCAACCGGGTGAGCGCCGAAGCGTAAGAGGTGGTCAGCTCGTCGCGCGAAGACGCATCCATGCCCAGCTCGCGTACGCGGCCGTCGAGCAAGCTGTACACCCAGCCATGCACGGACAGGACCTGGCCGCGCGCCCAGGCGTCTTCGACCACGGTGGTCTGGCACACGTTCATGACTTGCTCGATCACGTTGAGTTCGCACAGGCGCGCATGGCGCAGCGATTGCAGCTCGCCGTCATCGAGCAGGGCGGCATGCTTGGCCGCCACGTCGCCGACATGGCGCAGCCAGTTGTCGGCCAGGCCCACGCGGGTGCCGGTCATGCTGGCGTGCACGCCGCTGCATCCGTAGTGGCCGACCACCAGGATGTGCTCGACCTTGAGCAGGTCGACCGCGAACTGGATCGTGCTCAGGCAGTTGAGGTCGGTGTGCACCACCAGGTTGGCGATGTTGCGGTGGACGAACACTTCGCC
>JBAZBG010000174.1:0-5666 GCA_041671585.1 Arenimonas sp.
CTTCCACGCGCACGAACCGATAAGGCTCGGCAGCCGCCGGCGCCAGCAACGGGCTCACCGGACCGACACGTAATGGAAAACAGTTGGCCGGCCAGGCCATGTGCCGCAGCCAGGGTCGATCGTCCGCACCCAGCGCGCGCATGCCGAGCAGGTCGTTGGTGGCCCGCTGCAGCCGCGCCGCACTCGGAAAAATTTCACTCAGGTCCGGATACGCCGGCGAGATGGGCAACAACACCTGTTCGACGACCAACAGTTGGCCGGCCGCCTCAAGCACCACGCAAAGCAACAGCGCGCCACCGGAATCCTGGCCGTCCTCGCCCCAGAGGCTGACCAGGCGTCCGCTATCGGCGCGCACACGTCGGCATAAGGCCACCAGCTGCGCCGGGGTCACCACCGCATGGAATGCCGGCAGCGCACCGGGCATCGGTTTCCAGGCGATATTCAAATCGTCGTAGGGCATGGCCGGCATCATCCGATCAAGGCCGCGGCAAGGCGGTACCAGTTGGCCAGCGCCGGTGGAATGAACACGCCTAGCACCAACACCAGCGCCAGGTGCGCAAATACCGGGACCAGCGCGGGCGGATGTGGCAGCGGCGCCAATTGCGTCTCGCCGAACACCATCGACTGCACACGGCGGAAAATCGCGGCGAAGGCGACGCCCAAGGCCAGCAACAGGATCGGCGTCGCCCACGGCTGCTCGCGCATTGCCGTGGTGATGATCAGGAACTCGCTGGTGAACACGCCGAACGGCGGCATGCCCAGGATCGCCAGCGTGCCGATCATCAGGCCCCAGCCAACCGTCGGACTGATCACGATCAGGCCGCGGATATCGTCCATGACTTGCGTCCCGGCTTTCTGGCAGGCATGACCGACCGCGAAGAAGATGGCCGACTTGGTCAGCGAGTGCACGGTCATGTGCAGCAACGCGGCGAAATTCGCCACCGGACCGCCCATGCCGAAGGCGAAGGTGACGATGCCCATGTGCTCGATCGAGGAATAGCCGAACAGGCGCTTGATGTCGCGTTGCCGCCACAGGAAGAATGCGGCCAGCAGCACCGACAACAGACCGAAGCCCATCATCAGGTTGCCAGCCAGGCCCGAGTGCGTCGCGCCTTCCACCAGAATCTTGCAACGTACCACCGCATACAGCGCCACGTTGAGCAGCAGCCCGGACAACACGGCAGAGATCGGCGTCGGACCTTCCGCATGCGCGTCCGGCAACCAGTTATGCAAAGGCGCCAGGCCGACCTTGGTACCGTAGCCGACCAGCAGGAACACGAAGGCGAGGGCGAGCACGGTCGGCTCCAACTGGCCCTTCACCGCATTCAAGTGCGTCCACAACAACGCCGTGGAGCCCTCGGCGCCGAGCACTTTCTCGGCGGCCAGGTACAGCAGAATCGTGCCGAACAACGCCTGCGCGATGCCGACGCCGCACAGGATGAAGTACTTCCAGGCCGCCTCGATGCTTGCCGCCGTCCGATACAGCGACACCAGCAGGACGGTTGTCAGCGTGGCTGCTTCCATCGCCACCCAGAGCAGGCCGAGGTTGTTGGTCAGCAAGGCCAGCAACATGGTGAACATGAATAGCTGGTACATGCTGTGATACAGGCGCAGGCGCCGGCTGTTGACCCGGCCGTGCGTCTCCTCGACACGCATGTACGGGCGCGAAAACATCGCCGTGGTCCAGCCGACGAAGGCCGTCAGTGCGACCAGGAACACATTGAACGGATCGACGAAGAATTGTTCGTGGCCCAGCAGCAGCGGCCCCTGCACCATCACCCTGCGCGTCAACGCCGCGCCG
This sequence comes from Arenimonas sp., assembly GCA_041671585.1. Classification (GTDB taxonomy): domain Bacteria; phylum Pseudomonadota; class Gammaproteobacteria; order Xanthomonadales; family Xanthomonadaceae; genus Arenimonas. The sequence goes on from JBAZBG010000174.1 coordinate 1,802, forward strand.
GCGAGAAAGGTGGCCAGGCTGAAGGCGACGTTGATTTCCGGCGCCAGCTTGCGCGCGCCGACCAGCGCCAGCACCAGGCTGCCGATCAGGGGAAGGCTGAGCAGGAACCAGAGCTCCATTCATTCCTCCTTGAGCTTTTCCAGATGCTTCAGGTCGAGGCTGTCGAACTGTTCGCGAATCTGGAAGAAGAAAACGCCAAGGATCATGGTGCCAACCAGGACATCCAGCGCCACGCCGAGCTCGACCACCATCGGCATGCCGTGGGTGGCGCTCATCGCCGCGAAGAACAAGCCGTTTTCCATGGCCAGGAATCCGATCACCTGGGTGACCGCCTTGCGCCGGGTGATCATCATCAGGAACGAGAGCATCACCACCGCCAGCGCAATTCCCAGCGTACTGCGAGCGACGCTGGTCGACAGCTCGGCAATCGGTTGCGACAGCGCAAACGAGAACACGACCAGCAGGATTCCGACCAGCATCGTGGTCGGAATGTTGAGCAGCGGCTCGGAGTCGAAGTGCACGTTCAAGCGGCGGATCAGGCGGTGCAGGATCCAGGGCAGCAGGATGACTTTCAGGAGCAGCGACAAACCGGCGGACACGTACAGATGCGGCTGGCCGGAGCTGTACGCCACGGCGGCCGTGGAGAAGCTGAGCACCAGGCCCTGCAGCGCAAACAGGTTGACCAGCGAAAGCACCCGCCGCTGCGACAACATCGCGAACGAGGTCAGCAGCAGCAATGCCGCGCCCAGATGTATCAACTGCGAGGACCAAGGCAGGACCGGCATCGTCAGCTCCCGAGCAACTGGTGGACCAGCAGCCCGAGCACCGCCAGCAGGAAGGCCGTGGCCAGGAACTCGGGAGCGCGGAAGATGCGCAGCTTGGCGCTGAAGGTTTCGATCAGCGCCAGCGCAGCGCCGACCACGCCCAGCTTGATAACCGTCAGCGCCCAACCCAGCGTAATCGCCAGGCCGCCGTCCGCGGGCGCTGCCAGTCCCCAGGGCACGAACAGCGCCAGGCCGATCGCGGCATAGTTCAACAACTTGAGCGCGGCGCTCCATTCGATCAATGCCAGATGGCGGGCCGAGTATTCGAGCACCATCGCCTCATGGATCATGGTCAACTCAAGGTGCGTGGCCGGGTTGTCGATCGGAATGCGCGCGTTCTCGGCCAGCAGCACCATCACGAAAGCCACCGCCGCGAACGCCAGGCTGGGATAGATGGTCAATTCGCGGTGCGCCAGCACGTCGACGATCACCGGCAGCTGCGTACTTTGCGACAGCAGCGAGGCGGTGAAGAACACCATCAGCAGCGCCGGCTCGGAAAGGAATCCGACAAACATCTCACGCCGCGCGCCAAGCGTGCCAAACGCGGTGCCGATATCCATGCCGGCCAGCGCGGCGAACACGCGGGCCACGGCGAACACACCGACCAATGCGATGGTGTCCGCCGAGGTCGCCAGCAAGGGGCCATTGCCGAGCACCGGAATAATGGCGGCGGCGAGCGCCATCGCGCCGAACTGCACATACGGCGAGGCGCGGAAAATCGGCGACGCGGAGTGCGCGATGATCGCGTCCTTGTTGAACAACTTGCGCAAGGTTCGGTACGGCTGCAACACGCCGGCGCCGCGACGGTTCTGCAACCACGCGCGGCACTGGTCGACCCAGCCCACCAGCAAGGGCGCCAGGGCAATCGTCAGCGCCGTCTGCAGCAAGGCGAGAAGGCTCGGGCCGAGCGTCATAGCACGAACGCCAAGAGCACCAGCAGCGTGCCGAAACTGTAGATCAGGTAGATCGAGATGCGTCCCTGCTGCAGCACGCTCACCCAACCCGCACCCGCTTCGACCGCGCGGGTAATCGGCCGATACAGCCAATCCCACCAGCGATCGTCCAGGCTCAGCGCGTACTTGGGCGCCAGGTCCGAGGGCTTGGGTACCTGGCGATGGATGCGGAAGACAGGTCCGAAGATGTGCCGGATCGGCTGCCCGAAGCCTTCCGCCGTGTCCTGCATGCGCGAGGTTTGCTCCGGGAATCCGCAGTCCCAGGGCGCGCTGCGCCGGACGCGACCGTGGTAGAGCCGGCGCACGAGCACGAAGATCAGACTGATGGTGAGCGCGATGCCGAAGCCAAAAGCGAGCGGACTATACGAAGCGCGCTCGGCAGCCAGCGGCACGACCGTCCACCAGGAGGCGGATTGATCGACGAACGTCGCACCCAGCAGTTGCTCGTTGACCCGGTCCAGGGCACGCAACACGATGGCCGGAAACAGCCCAAGGCACAGGCAAAGCAGGGCCAACCACGTCAGGCCGATGCGCTCGAGCACGCTGGCGTCATGCGCTTCTGCCAGGCTTGGCTCCCGTGACCGGCCGAGAAAAATCACGCCATAGAACTTGACCAGCACATAGGCCGCCAATGCTACCGTCAAGGCAAACGCCGCGGCGCTCAAAGGCACCAGCATGTTGATCAAGGCGTGCGGCAAGGTCGGCGTCAGCAGGTAGGACTGCAGCAGCATCCACTCCGACACGAAGCCGTTCAGCGGCGGCAAGCCGGCCATGGCCAGCGTGCCGATCAAGGCCAGGCCCGCGACCCAGGGCATGCGATGGATCAAGCCGCCGAGTTTGCCCAGGCTGCGCTGTCCGGTCGCATGCAGGACCGAGCCGGTGGCCAGGAACAACAGGCTCTTGAATTGCGCGTGATTGAGGCAGTGATACAAAGCCGCGGCCAATGCGACGGCGGACAGCTTGTCCATCGCCATGCTGTGGTAAATCAGGGCCAGGCCCAGGCCGCTGAAGATAATACCGATGTTCTCGATCGACGAGTACGCCAGCAGTCGCTTCATGTCGGTTTGCACCGCGGCGAAAATGGCGCCGAACAATCCGGTGACGGCGGCAATCGCCAGCACCGCGGCACCCCAAAGCAGCTGCGTGTTCGGCAGCAGGTCGAAACTCACGCGCACGAAGCCGTAGATCGCCGTCTTCAGCATCACGCCGCTCATCAACGCCGACACCGGCGAGGGTGCGGCGGGATGCGCTTCCGGCAGCCAGACATGCATCGGCACCAACCCGGCCTTGGCGCCGAAGCCGAACAGCGCCAGGCCGAAGGCGACGCTGGCCCAGGCGGGAGACAGCTGCGCCGACCGCATCGCGTCGAACGTGAAATGCCAGGAGCCGCCCTGCAACACGCCGAAACACAGCAGCAGGCCGATGGCGCCGACATGGGCAAGCAGCAGATACAGAAACCCCGCGCTGCGAATCTCCGGCACCCGGTGCTGAGTGGTGACCAGGAAATACGAGGTCAGCGCCATGGTTTCCCAGGCCACCATGAAAGTGAATGCATCGTCGGCCAGCACCACCATCGACATGCTCGCCAGGAACACGTGGTATTGCAGACAGAGCAGCCCGGGCGCGGTGCCTTCGCCAGCTCGGAAATAGCCGGCCGCGTAGATCGATACACCGGAGACGGCCGAGCCGATCAGGGTCAGGAAAAAGGCGGCCAGCGGATCCAGGCGCAGGTGCATCGGCAGGTCGGGCAGACCCAGGGGCAGGATGCGGGTTTCGGCTGGCGCAAACAGCGCGATCGCGGCCACCACGGCCAGCGCCAGACCAGCCAGGGCACCCAGCGGAAACAGGGTGCGCCCCACGTAGGCCAGGGCGCGCGGCGCCGCCATGCCGGCCGCGCCAATGATCAGCCAGGCAAGGACGACCGCCAGGACGGCAGAGAGGCCGTTAAACATCCGCGCACACGACCGGGACTACCCCGGCAGGGCCTGCCAGCGCCGAAGAATCGACCTTGCGCAGCTGTGACAACTGGATTGACATGATCGCATTTGATTGTCATCGTATGCACATCGAATGTAAAGAGGCGCCGTT
>JBAZBG010000175.1:0-5637 GCA_041671585.1 Arenimonas sp.
TCGGCCGAACGTAAGCGTCGTCAGCTGCTGTTGGATCTCGATGCCAGGGGCGAACACTTGCTCGCCTACCAGCCGATTGCGTTGGCGTCCGTGTCCGGGCGGAACCGGATGATCCCCATGGGCGGGCTGCTACTGAAATATGATCTGGCCCCAGCCTTGGCCCAGGCGCGAGACAAAGTGAGGGTGTCCACTCTCAGAGAGGTCGGCTTGGCCTTTCTGGCATGGGCCACGGTGATGCTGATCCTGCGCCGTTGGCTATCGCAACCGCTTGAATGCTTGCAGGCAGCGGTCAGCCGCATCAGCGAGGGAGACTTTGCGACAAAGGTCGCGATTTCGGGTCGTGGTGAACTGGCCGAACTTGGCGCAGCCATTGACCGGATGCAGGCGGATCTTGGCGTCTCGATCGCTGAGCGTGATCTAAGCACGGCGGCCCTGTTGGCAAGCGAGCGGCGCTTCAAGGCCATCTTCGACGCGGAACCGGAATGCGTGAAGGTAATGGGACCCAATGGAGAGTTGCTGGAGATGAACCCGGCAGGATTGGCGATGCTGGAGGCCGACTCCCTGGACGAAATAAGATCGCGCGGCTTGATCGGATTGATCGTGCCTGAATACCGCGCAGCCTTTGCAGCCCTTCACAGTCGTGCAATGCGCGGCAAGTCCGGCGTGTTGGAGTTTGAGGTCATCGGGCTTCGCGGCACGCGGCGATGGCTCGAAACACACACGGCGCCGTTGCCGGATGCGGACGGCAACATGAGGATGGCGCTGGGCATCACCCGCGACATCACCGGGCGCAAGGCATCGGAAAAGGCATTGCGCCAACTTTCAGGTGCGGTCGAACAAACCGCTGATCACGTGATCATCACCGATCGAAATGGCGTGATCGAATACGTCAACGCAGCGTTCGAAAAGACCACCGGCTATGCCAAGGAAGAGGTGCTCGGAAAGACCCCGCGCCTGATGAAATCCGACAAACTGAACGCGGCGTTCTATCAGCGGCTGTGGCGCACGATTCTTGCTGGCGAGGTTTTTCGTGCCGAGTTCATTAACAAGAAGAAGAATGGCGACAATTATCATGAAGAGAAGACAATCACGCCGATCCGCGATGCAAACGGAGTCATCACCCACTTTGTATCGACCGGGAGAGATATTACCGAGCGCACGCGGGCCGAGCAGTGGCGGCAACACTACTCTGACACCCTGGGTCTGATCGCGGCCGAGGCACCACTCACCACCGTCCTGGAGTCGCTCGCGATATTCGCTGAGCAGCAGGCTGAGGGAACGCTGTGCTCGATTCTGCTGCTGTCTGCCGATGGCAAACGGCTATTGCATGGCGCCGCGCCCAGCCTGCCGACTTTTTTCAACCAGGCAATCGACGGCGTTGCGATTGGCCCGGACGTCGGCTCCTGTGGGGCGACGGCATTTACCGGACGCATGGTCATCGTCGAGGATGTCATGAGTCATGCCAACTGGGCGCCGTGGCGTGCATTGGCGACGCAGGCGGAATTACGGGCATGCTGGTCGCACCCGATCCTTTCAGCGGCAGGCAGGGTGCTGGGTACATTCGCGATCTATCGTCGCCAACCCTCAGCGCCGAGTGCAGAGGATCTCGAGCTGATCCGTCAATCCGCCAGTCTTGCTGCCATCGCCCTGGAGCGTGCGCAGCTCCACGAAGACCGGCGACTGGCCAAGGTGGTGTTCGAGCAGAGTATCGAAGGAATCATGGTCGCCGACAAGGACGACCGCGTACTCATGGTCAATCAGTCCTTCGAAAGGCTGACTGGATATTCGGCCGCCGAGGTGGTCGGGCATATACCAAACATCCTCGATCCCGGACACGATGATCCGGCGCTTCACGCGACGAGGCAGCATTGCCTTGCCAGCACCGGCCGATGGAGAGGAGAGCTCTGGGGGCGAAAGAAATCAGGCGAAATCTATCCACTGGCCATGTCGACCGCCATCGTCAATGATGCCGGTGGCACGCCCAGCCATTTCCTCTACTCTCTCAGCGACGTGAGCGACCAAAAATTCCAGGCGGCACGTATCGAGCAATTGGCCTTCTATGATTCGCTGACCGGCTTGCCCAACCGTGCGCTGTTTCTCGACCGCCTGGAGCAAACGCTGGTCACTTCGATACGTCGCGGTGGGCACGGGGCAATCCTCTTCCTCGACTTGGACCGCTTCAAGGAAATCAACGACAGCCAGGGGCATGCGGTGGGCGACCTGGCGCTGGCGGAAGTCGCGCGGCGGTTCCAGGAGACGGCGCGCAAGGAAGAAACGTTGGCGCGGCTGGGCGGCGACGAGTTTGTGCTCATCGCCGAAGACGCCGATGTGGAGACAGCAATTCGAATCGCGACGCGGCTGCAATCCGCGTTGGCCGAGCCGTTGGACTTGATGGGACACGCGTATAGCATCACGACCAGCATTGGCATCGCGTTTTATCCCGCCGACGCGCAGACCTCCGAGGATCTGATCAAACGGACCGATATCGCCATGTATCGCGCCAAGACGAGCGGCGGCGGCGGATATCGACTGTACCAGCCGGAAATGGGCGCCGCGTTGGAAAGCAGGCTGAATATAGCTCAGCGTCTGGTACACGCTCTGGAGGCGGGAACGCTGGAGCTGTTCTATCAACCGCAAATCGACCTCGCTTCCGGCCGCGTGATCGGGGCGGAAGCGTTGTTGCGCTGGCACGATCCCGAGCTTGGCTGGGTAGGTCCGGCAGAGTTTATTCCCATCGCCGAAGAACGCGGATTGATGGTGCCGCTCGGGGATTGGGTTCTGAAGGAAGCCTGCCGCCAGATCAACGCGTGGGCAGCTGACGGGCTGCGTATGGACGGCAGGTTGGCGATCAACGTTTCGGCGCTGCAGATGGAAGTGTCGGACATTGTTGCCCGCCTGCTCGGGATTGTGCGTGAAGCGAACCTCGGCCCGGAGCTGTTTGAACTTGAATTGACCGAAAGTAGCATGATGGTCGATCCGGAACGGGCGGTTGAGATCCTCGAAATGCTCGGCGCCGCTGGATTCAACTTGTCCATCGACGATTTCGGCACCGGTTATTCATCGCTGGCCTATTTGAAGCGATTCGCCGTGGACCAGATAAAGATTGATATCTCGTTCATACGCAACATGCTCACGGATTCCAACGACCATGCGATCGTGACCACCATCATTGCCATGGCGCGCAGCCTCGGATTGAAGACCACTGCCGAGGGCGTCGAGGAGGCCGGTCAGGCCGCCGCACTGCTCTCGCTGGGCTGCGATTTCGCCCAGGGCTACCATTTCGGCCGGCCAGAGCCTGCAGACTTGTTCATGGAAAAATGGCTCAAGCCGGCAGCAGTGGTTTAGCCGAGCAAACTTGTACTGCATTGCACGATCATGCGTTATCCGCGCGTGCTCCGGCGAAGTGGCGATCCGCGATGACCTGGGCAAGGATGCTCACCGCGATCTCGTGCGGCGTGCCGGCGCCGATATCCAGGCCGGTCGGTGCCCTGAGATGAGCCAATGCCTGGGCACACTCGGGCAGCGCAGCGCGAACCTGGGCGATGCGGCGACGGCTGCCCATCATGCTGATGAACGCGGGCGGCGCTTGCGCGAGCACGCGCAGGGCGGCGATATCGGCGTGAAAATCCCGATTCAGCAGGACCGCGTGCACGCGGCGCTTGGTGTCCAGCGCGCGCGCAAGCGTTGGATACTCGCCGCAAAGGCAGGTCGCCAACGGAAAATCCTCGGCAGCCAGGCGCAACGACTGCGCGTCGAACATCCAGATATCGAAATCCAGGTGAACAGCCAGGTCGTACAGGGCACGTCCGCAATGGCCGCCACCGACAATAAGCAGCCGCTCGTCAGGTAGTGCGCTGTCGAAATCCGCAGGACTGCCAAGGTCGTCGGCGCTCAGGTCGGCGATGTTCCCGCTGGCCAGGCTGGATGCGATCTCCTGCACGCGGGCATGATCCAGCAGCCCGCTCCAGCGCCGCAGTGCGATTTGCATATGCCCGCCACAAATACCGGCGGCCTCCGGCTTGCCGCTGAGATCGATGCCGATTTCGCGTTCGCGCCGATCCTCGGCCAGCAGCGTCCGCGCCGCGGCAATCACTCGCGCTTCGGCCAGGCCGCCGCCAATGCTGAACTCGCTGTCGGTGGCCGTGACCAGCATGCGCGCGCCGCGCTTTCGCGGCGTCGCGCCAACCGTGTGCAGCACGCTGGCCATCACCACCGGCCCATCGGCGAGCAACGCGGTCAGCCTGGCAAACAGTCGCTCGTTCAAGCCGCGCCACCGCGGACGCGTTCGATGGCCGTGAAGATGGCTTCCGGCGTCGCTGGTGACGCGAGCCTCACCCTGCGCACCTCGCCGAACGCGGCCACCGCATCGCGGATGGCTTCGCGCACGCTCAGCGCCAGCATCAGCGGTGGCTCGCCGACGCCCTTGCTGTGGAAGATCACCTCGGTGGTCGGAGGCTCGCCACGTTCGAACAAGCCTACGCGAAAGTCCTCCGGCACATCGCCCACGGTGGGAATCTTGTAAGTGCTTGGAGCATCGGTGAGCAGGCGGCCGCCATCGTCCCAGCGCAATTCTTCGCAGGTCAGCCAACCCATGCCCTGCACGAAGCCGCCCTCGATCTGGCCGCGATCGATTTTTTCCAGCAGCGAAGTGCCGACATCGTGCAAGAGGTCTGCGCGCAGCAGGCTGTGCACGCCGGTGTAGCCGCACACTTCCACTTCGCTCACCGCGGCGCCGAAGGCGTAGTAATAGAACGGATGGCCGCGGCCCGCCGCCGGATCCCAATGCAGCCCGGGTGTGCGATAGAAGCCGGTGGCCGACAGGCTGACGCGAGCGCCATGAACGGCCAGGGCAAGCTCGGCGAAAGCCATGCTGCGCTCGGGCGAGGACCGCAGATGCACCCGATCATCAGCGAACACGACGTCGCCAGTCACGCCACCGAGCTTCTCCGCGGCGATCGGCGCCATCCGCGACAGCAAGGTTTCGCAAGCCGCCTTGACGGCCTGGCCATTGAGGTCGGACCCGCTGCTGGCTGCCGTCGCCGAGGTATTGGGCACCTTGTCGGTACTGGTCACCATGATGCGGATCGTCGACGGCGACACGCCGAGCACCCGGCTGGCGACCGCCAGCATCTTGCTGTGCAGGCCCTGGCCCATCTCGGTGCCGCCGTGGTTGAGCTGGATACTGCCGTCGGTATAGATGTGCACCAGCGCGCCGGCTTGGTTGTATTCGGACTTGTTGAAGGAAATGCCGAACTTGACCGGCGTGATCGCCAGCCCGCGCTTTGTGTGGGGGTGCGCCGCGTTGAATTCGGCCAGCTCGCCGCGCCGCTGGGCGAAATCGCTGTCGCGCAGCAGTTGCTGCCAAAGGATTGGGAAATGATTGTCGACCACTGGCTGGCCGTACGGCGTGATGTTGCGCTCGGGTGTTTCGCCGGGACGATAGAAATTTCGCTCGCGTACCAGTTCGGCCGGTAGCCCCAGATGGCGGGCGACGCGGTCGACGATTTCTTCGCCGACCAGCATGCCCTGCGGCCCGCCGAACCCGCGAAAGGCAGTGTTGGAGGCCAGGTTGGTCTTGCAGATTTGTCCGCTGATGCGCACGTCCGGGATGAAATACGCGTTGTCCACGTGCACCAT
>JBAZBG010000176.1:0-5613 GCA_041671585.1 Arenimonas sp.
CGACAACCTGGGGCGGCATCGACTCAACCTCTCCTGCGCTCCGCTGCAGGGAGCGCGCGAGCAACTCGCGAGCATAGCCAGAGTTGCCGGCTAACGCCTGCAACTGGTAGAGCACGGCAGCTGCCAGCGCGAGGGTGAGCGCGCGCCGCGCGAAACCGGTCAACATGTCTGGAACCAGAAGCTTCCGCCGATTGGCTCAACCTTGCCAGCGAGTGCCTGGAGGGTCTGATCGGGCAACGCACTGCTCGACTCACGCATGGTATTCGCCCCTGGGTCGATTTTCCTGCTCGTCGATGAGCCCGCAGGCTGCGTCCGACGCGCGCTTCGCTTCGGCATAGTATCGGTCGAGCAACGCCTGACGTGCATCCTGCTGCGCCCGATCGCCTGGTATGTGGTACAGCGAGGTCGTCTTCTCGCACATCTGAAAATCATGTCGCCAGCTGTAACGGCGCCACAGGTTCCAGTCTTCGAGGTTGTCCAGCTGCAGATTGAAGCCGCCATAACGCTCAAACAGCTCCCGTCGAAACAGGACGGAGTGTATAGGAATGTAATTGGTGACTTCGAGCAGACTGCGATCGAACTCGATTCGCTGGCCGGGCAGAGACGAGTGCACCACCTCCGAATAGCGTCCGGTCCGAGCGTCAATCTCTATCTTGGTCTCCCAGGAGAGGGAATAGCAGCCGCCAAGCTCGGGTTGCGATGCCAGTCTGGAGACCAGGAATTCGACGTGGTCGGCAAAGAACAGGTCATCATCGTCAAGGAAATTCATGTAGGAGCCAGTCGCCGCGCCTAGTCCGATATTGCCGGTCATGCAGCGATTGGAGTCCGGCTCATGGCAGGGAATGAACCTGAGATTGAGCCCAAATTCCCGGGCGCACGCCTCTGCCGTATCACGCATCTGCTCGCCCTTGTCCTCCACCACCAGGACCTCGATGTGCTGGTAAGTCTGGTTGGCGATGCTGGCGAGCGCCTGTTGCAATAGCTGCTCCCTCCCGCGGTAGGTGCGGACCACGACGCTCACCGTCGGCGGCGATTCCGGTACAGGCAGCATCGGTTCGAACGCACCTTCACGGCGCAAACCATAATCCCAGCGGGCGAACGGAATGCGTGCATTGCCCCTTCTGGAGCGGGTAAACAGAAACAGTGGGCCGCGCAGCAGGAGCTTGAAGCTGTTGCGCAGAAATCCGGGGAACGCGCCTTGTCGCCGGGCGCTACGGCCAAGCTCGCGCCACATGCCCGGAATCGCCAACATGTCCGCCAGGGTACCGAATCTCAGCCGCAACAGTACGTTGGCCAGCGTACTGCCATGGAACTGCAGGGGTTTGAACTGCCCAGGCTCGGAATAGGTGTCATGGCGGAACACGGCGTGCGGAACGTAGGCCAGCTGATAACCCTGTCCCCGCAATCGATAAGACAGGTCGACGTCTTCCCCATACATGAAAATCAGGTCGTCGAAGCCTCCCACGCTTTGATATGCATCCCGCCGAAACAGGACGCAGGCGCCTGAGACCCATGTGGTGAGCATCGTTACCGGATCATAATATTTTGGATGCTCATAGGGCGCTTGCCGCAGCTCCCATGCCGCCACCGCCTCACTCGAGTTGACAACGGCTCGCATCAGCGTTCGAAGCGTTGCCGCGGGAAACTTGCCGTCGATATTGCAGACCAGGAAATGCTGCGCCCGGCCCATGCTGAAGTTGTGATTGTGACCGCCGCCGAAGCCGACGTTAGGGCCACGACTGTAGACGTACGTGCCGACAGAGGAGCCGCGGCCCGCAAAGAAGCGCTCCAGCGCCAGGCGCGTGGCCGAGCCGGCGCTGTGGTCGCGAATGAAAAGGTTCATCTTTTCCAGCGGATAATCGCTTTCGAGAAGCGAGGTCAGGAAACCATGGACCCATTGTTCGCTTTCGTGGACGACTACCGATATATCAAGATCCGGCAGTTCGACGGCCGCGTACCGATGCATCAGATAGGCTGGCCGAGCCGGCCAGCGGCCGGCAGCAAGTTCATGGACGTCGCTCAGGCTCGATCGGGCGTTTTCGCCTGACCTGCTGACGTGGCCGAACTCGCGAAGTCGGGAAATGCGCGCCCGCTTGCTGGCGGCGCTGCCGGGCCACGCACGAACGACGCTAAACAGCGCGGCCTTTGCCATCCGCATCGCCACGCGCCGACTCCAGCCCAGGAAGCGACGCGCGCGGTTCCAGAGCCCGGCCCTGAACAGTCGTTCCTCCACGGTGGCCAGCCGGATGTTGAGCAGATTGACCTGGTGCTGCAGTCCGTCCAGCTCACGCCTTTTCTGGGCCAGCTGTGCATCCAGCGCCGCCCGCCGGTCCGCCGAGCTGCTCAGCGCGCTTTGCAGCTTTTCATTGGTCTCCAGAGCCCGCAGGAGTTCTGCGTGCCGCGAGGCCGCCCAAGCACCCGACGACGCAAGCTCGACCTGGAGCGCTTCATGCGACGCCAACGCTTTCGCCAGCTCGAAATCCCGCGATTCAGCCCAAGCCTTCGAGGTTTCGATGTCCGCATGCAGCTTCTGAATTAGCCCCTGGCTTTGAAGCAGCTCCTCGTTACGGGAGACAAGCATTTCGGAAAGTCCTGAAAGCGCGGGCTGAATCTCTTGCAGGCTCTTCTCGAAACCCGAGCGAACTCCAGCCAGCCTGGTGAGTGCGTCGCTCGAGTCTGCACTCTCATTCAGTGCGTCGAACAGCGGAGCGACCAAAGCCGGTTCCGCCTGCTCGGCAGCGTAGTTGTGCCGCAGCGACTGGGACAAGAACCTTTCAATCCCGGCGCGTGCGGCCGCATCGATCGGGAACGCTATTTCCAGTTCCGCGCCGACGCGGTCGATTGTAGATGCCCAGTCCGTCAGCAAGTCTTGATAATCGACCAGGCTGCGCGACACGCCCCGCGACCCTTCTTCGGCTTCCAGCGTGTAGCGCGTCCATAACAGCTGCCCAACCCCTTCCGGCAAGTCATTGCGCTTGACCAGCGACTGGGCAACTTCGATCGGATTTCTGCTGACGATGAGCGCTTTTGGTTCAATCCTCATCTGTTGCAAAACCTGCCGCCACAAAGGAATGAAACGGCACAGACGCGGATCCTTGATCGCCCACAGCGGGAAATGGGAAAACTGCTCGCCGATGAGTTTCGTAATCGCCGATCCTGCGGACCGGGCGGCCTCGCTCGCTATCCAATCCGGCGGCAACGGCCGCGGATCGTCCCAGGTCATGTTCAGGGCCTGCAGCAACCTTTCGTTGATGGCGACGACATCGTCGTTCTCCCAAAAACCACAAGGGTTGTCGTTGCCCGGCGCAATCAACTTCGTGCCCAGATCGACGCCAAGCAGGTTGATCACCCGGGCAACGGCTGAAGTGCCGCTGCGATGCATGCCCATGATCAGGATAGCGGTAGGCTTGCTCGCTGGCCCCGACGATTCCGAAACACGCGCTATCACGCGGCTACCCGATGGATATCGATGATCTCGCCGTGCTCGAGTTTCACGATCACGTTGCAGAGGCTTTCCACTTTTTGCTGGCTGTGCGATGCCAGCACCAGGATGCTCGCCGCGTCCAGCAAGCGGCGCATCCGCTCCTCGGCATGCACCGTGAAGTCCGCATCGCCGACGCTCAACCACTCATCCATCAACAAGATGTCCGCATGCACGCTGGTCACGATGGAAAATACCAGTCGCATCATCATTCCGCTGGAATAGGTCCGCACTGGCATTTCGAGAAAATCACCCAGACCGGTAAATTCCCCGATCGATGGCGCCAGTTCCTGGATTTCAGCGTAGTCCAGGCCGAACATGAGTCCGCATAGCAGGATGTTCTCCGCGCCGGTCGCCTCGAGGTCCATGCCCAGGCCGAGATTGATGAAGCTTGAGACTTTGCCCTTGATCTGGATATTTCCCGAGCTCGGTTCGTAGATGCCAGCAAGCATCCGCAGCAACGACGTCTTGCCCGCGCCGTTGTGGCCCATCAGCCCGACCCGGTCGCCGGCCCTGATGTCCAGATTGATGCCTTTCAGGGCCTGGATAACGGTCACGTTCCGGCTGGCGGAGGCGATCCGGCCGCCGGTTGCCGACGCCATCACGGCGCCCTTGAGCGAACGGTTGATGGTCCCGTAGATGGGAAGGTCGAGGCAGCAGTTTTCCAGAATGATCGAAGACACGGCGTCAGATCCAGAACGCCAGGCGGCGGCGATAGCGAATGAAGAAGGGCGCAGCGACCAGATACAGGACAAGTGTCAGCACGCCGATCTTGTAGTAGGTGTCCATGGGCGGAATGCCCTCGACGATTGGTCGCCGAACGGCTTCCAGCAGCGCCTGGAACGGGTTGTAATCGGCGAAGTAGGCGCGGTCTTTCAACAACTCTGCCTTCCAGAAGATCGGCGTCAGGAAAAAGGCCAGTTGCACGATACTGGCGATGATCTGCTGCAGGTCGCGGTAACGCGCACTCAGGGTGCCGAGCAGGAACGCCGCCGGCAGCGCGGCCAGCAGGATCAGGGCCACCCCTGGCAGGGCGACCAACCACTGCCATTCGGGTTTGATGCCCAGGTACAGCATGAAGGGAACGAAGCCGAGCAGGTTGTGCGCGAAGATGATCAGGTTTCGCTGCAGCACACGCATGACGTGGACGGTGTAGGGAAGCTTGACCGAACGCACCAGGTTCTCGGCGCCGACGAAGGCGCTGGAACCGTCCAGCAGCAGGCCCGATATCAGCCCCCAGGTGATGATGCCCATGGCCACGTAGGGGATGAATTCTTCCGTGCCGACGCCGAGCAACTTGCTGTACAGCGGACCCACGGCCAGGATGAAGATGATCATCGTGATGGTGATCCAGAACGGCCCGAGCACCGAGCGGCGATAGCGCTGCTTGATGTCCATGCGCGCCAGCATCATCCAGACGCGATGCGCCTTCAGCCCGTCGATCAAGTCACTCAGCGCCATCCGCCATTGCGGCACAACCTTCAACGACGGCGCCGCCACGCTCATGCCAACGCGGCCTCGATATCGGCACGCAAGTCCGCGACGTCTTCCACGCCTACCGAGAAGCGCACGAGGTTGTCGGTGACGCCGAGCGCTTCACGACGTTCCAGCGGCACCGAGGCATGGGTCATGATCGCCGGGTGGTTGACCAGGCTTTCGACGCCGCCGAGCGACTCGGCGCAGGCGAACAATTCGGTCCGCTCCATGACGCTGCGCGCCTTGTCCAGGCCGCCCTTGACCCAGACGCTGATCATGCCGCCAAAGCCGTCCATCTGCCGCTTGGCCAAGGCGTGCTGCGGGTGCGAGGCAAGGCCCGGATAGGCGACCTTTTCGACGGCGGGATGCGTTTGCAGCCATTCCGCCAACTGCCCCGGGTTTTCGCAGTGCGCCTTCATGCGCAGGTGCAGGGTCTTGAGACCGCGCAGCGCGAGGAAACTGTCGAACGGTCCCTGGATGCCGCCGACGGCGTTCTGCAGGAAGGTCATCTGCTCAGCAAGACCGGTATCGTCGCCGACCACGATCATGCCGCCGACCATGTCCGAGTGACCGTTGAGGTACTTGGTCGCCGAATGCATGACCAGGTGCGCGCCCAATTCCAGCGGGCGCTGCACGATCGGCGAACTGAAAGTGTT
>JBAZBG010000177.1:0-5599 GCA_041671585.1 Arenimonas sp.
CGACGCTGACCGCCGAGTTCCGCAAGGTGCATCAATACAACACGTTCTGCAGTTTCGCGCCGGCGCAATGGGCGTTTGCGGCAATGCTCGAACAACATCCGGAACACTATCGCGGCCTGGGCGCGTTTTACCAGGACAAGCGCGATCATTTCGCGCGTCAGCTGCGGAGCACGCGCCTGCGGCCCCTGCCGGTCGACGGCGGCTATTTCCAGCTGGTCGACTATTCGGCCATCAGCGAAAGCACCGATGCTGAGTTCTGTCGCTGGCTGACCATCGAAAAGGGCGTGACGGCGATTCCGCTATCGCCTTTTTATGAAGCGCCGCCGCCCGGGCAACGGCTGATCCGCCTGTGCTTCGCCAAGAACCAGGACACGCTTGATGCCGCGATCGGCCGGCTGGAGAAGGTATGAGCATGGACGATCTGCGCGTCAGCCTGGTGCAGGGCGATACGGTCTGGCACGACCCGGCCGCCAATCGCGCCATGTACGGCGAGATGATGTCCGGGCTGGCTGGAAAAACCGACCTCATCGTGCTGCCGGAAACCTTCACGTCCGGCTTCAGCAACGAGGCCCTGGATCGCGCCGAAAGCATGGACGGGCCGAGCGTTGCCTGGATTCGCCAGAAGGCGGCAGCGCTGGGCGCGGTGGTCACCGGCAGCGTGCAGATTCGCGACGGCGCCGGCGTGTTCAATCGCCTGCTCTGGGCGACGCCGGACGGAAAACTGCAGCATTACGACAAGCGTCACCTGTTTCGCATGGCCGGCGAGCACGAGCGTTATGCCGCCGGCCGCGATCGCCTGACGCTGGAACTCAAGGGCTGGCGCGTCTGCCCGCTGGTTTGTTACGACCTGCGCTTCCCGGTGTTCATTCGCAACCGCTTCAACGTCGAAGCACCCGCGCGCTTCGATTACGACGTGCTGGTTTTCGTGGCCAACTGGCCGAGCCCGCGCAGCTACGCGTGGCGAACCTTGCTGCGCGCGCGCGCCATAGAAAACCTGTGCTGCGTCGCCGCGGTGAACCGGGTCGGTGTGGACGGAAACGATATCGGCTACAGCGGAGAAAGCGTCACGCTCAATGAGCTCGGCCAGCCGCTGGTGGAATGCGGCGCGCAAGCGCAAGTGGTGACCACGCAGTTTTCGGCGCAGTCGCTGGCCCGGCACCGCGAGCGCTTTCCCGCACAGTTGGACGCGGATTCCTTCGAGCTGCGCGACGGCGCCGAAGGCAGCGTCTGATCGTGGCCAAAGCCAAGACTGCCTATGTCTGCGCCGAGTGCGGCGCCAATTTCAACAAGTGGCAAGGGCAGTGCGGTGAATGCGCCGCCTGGAACACGCTTTCGGAATTTGTCGTCGAACCCGCGTCCTCGGGCAAGGCCGGTGGGCGCAATACCGGATATGCCGGCGCCATCGACGCGCCGAAGATCACCGCGCTGAAGCTGGTCAGCCAGACTGCGGAAGTCCGCGTCTCGACCGGTATCGGCGAGCTTGATCGCGTACTTGGCGGCGGGCTGGTCGAAGGCTCGGTGGTGCTGGTCGGCGGCGATCCGGGCATCGGCAAGTCGACACTGTTGTTGCAGGCCCTGGCGGCCATGGGCGGACGCCTGCCCGCGTTGTACGTGACCGGCGAGGAAAGCCTGTCGCAGGTGGCCGGCCGCGCCACGCGCCTGGGATTGCCGCTGGATGGACTGAATGCGCTGGCTGAAACCGGCGTCGAGAAGATCATCGCGCTGGCCGCGCAAGCGAAGCCGAAGTTGATCGTCGCCGATTCGATCCAGACCTTGTGGTCCGAGCAACTGACCGCGGCGCCGGGCTCGGTCAGCCAGGTGCGCGAGAGCGCGGCGCGGCTGGTGCGCTTCGCCAAGGAAACCGGCACCAGCGTGTTCCTGGTCGGACATGTCACCAAAGACGGCAGCATCGCCGGGCCGCGCGTGCTCGAGCACATGGTCGACGCCGTGCTGTACTTCGAAGGCGAAAGCGGCAGCCGATTCCGGATATTGCGCGCGTTCAAGAACCGCTTTGGCGCGGTCAACGAGCTGGGCGTATTCGCGATGTCCGACAAGGGCCTGCGCGAGGTGCCGAATCCTTCAGCAATTTTCCTGTCCGGCTCGGACGTCCCGGCGCCGGGCAGCGTGGTGATGGTCACGCGCGAAGGCACGCGGCCCTTGCTGGTCGAGGTGCAGGCGCTGGTTGACCATAGTCCGCTGGCGAACCCGCGTCGGGTGACCGTCGGCCTGGAGCAGAACCGGTTGGCGATGTTGCTCGCCGTCTTGCATCGCCATGGCGGCGTCGGCGTGTTCGACCAGGATGTGTTCGTCAACGTGGTCGGCGGTATTCGCGTGCAGGAGACTGCGGCTGATCTGCCGGTCCTGTTATCGGTGCTTTCGTCCCTGCGTGACCGGCCGCTGGCCGAGAAAACCGTCGCCTTTGGCGAGGTGGGACTGTCCGGCGAAATCCGGCCCGTGCCCAACGGCGAAGAACGCCTGAAGGAAGCCGCGACGCATGGTTTCAGGCGCGCGATCGTGCCTTTGGCCAATGCGCCGAAAAAAGGCCGTTACGGCGAAATGGAAGTGATCGGCGTAGGCAAGCTGTCCGAAGCCCTGACCGCCGCCTACTAAGCCCATGTAGGAGCGGCTTCAGCCGCGATTGCTCTTCTTCGCAGGCGATCGCGGCTGAAGCCGCTCCTACAACGCAGGCGATCGCGGCTGAAGCCGCACCCACAACGCAAGCGATCGCGGCTGAAGCCGCTCCTACAGTTTCGACGCTAGGTGCGTTGGAGGAGGACTTCGAGGACGAACTTGCTGCCGAAGAACGCGAGCAGCAGCAACAACATCGAGGTCAGGGTCAGCTTCACCGCGCGTGGGCCGCGCCAGCCGAATCGCCAGCGGCCGAACAGCAGCACGGCGAGCACGATCCAGCTCAGGAACGACAGCACGGTTTTGTGCCATAAGTGTTGCGCGAGCAGGTTTTCCACGAACATCACGCCGGTGACCAGCGCCAGCGTCAGCAGCACGAAGCTGGCGCCCAGCGAACGGAACAACAGGTCTTCCAACTGCACCAGCGGCGGCAGGGCGCGCAACCAGCCGCGCAATTGGTGCCGGCGCAACGCGCGTTCCTGAAACCAGAGCATCACCGCGATCAACGCCGCGACGGCCAGGGCGGCATAGGCAAGCAGCGCCAGCCAGGCGTGCAGCTGCAGTCGCCAGCCGAGGTCCGCGCCGCCGCCATGGCCGGCGAAGTGGTAGAGCAGCACCAGGAACGCGGCCAATGGATAAACGACGACGCCGAGCGCCTCCATGCGCTGCGTGCTGGCGGCGAGGGTGCTCAGTGCCGCCATGGCCAGTCCGACCAGGGACAGCGCGGCAAAGAAATGCAGGTCGGGGCCCTGAACGCGGACCCAGCCCAGGCCGTGCGTCACGGCGTGCAGGACGATGGCCGGCAGCACCAGCCAAAGTATGGCGCGGCTCTGGGTGCGGCCGTCGCGCAGGCTGCGCACCAGCCCGCCAGCGGCGATCAGATAGGCGAGAGCCGCGAGCAGCGGGATGAACGATTCAGTCATGACGGGAGTTTGGCATACCGCCCGCCGGACGCGAACCACGGCGGAGGTCTGCCGTCCAGGGGCCGCGTTATACTTCACGCCCCTTTGGATCTGGCACCGCATCCCATGTTCGAGTCGCTGACCCAGCGCCTGTCCGGCACCCTGCAACGCCTGCGCGGCCGTGGCCGCCTGAGCGAGGAAAACATCCGAGAGTCCCTGCGCGAGGTGCGCATCGCCTTGCTCGAAGCCGATGTGGCCCTGCCCGTGGTGGTCGCGCTGATCGAACGCATCAAGGTTCGCGCCGTCGGCCAGGAAGTGCTGACCAGCCTGACTCCGGGCCAGGCGCTGATCAAGATAGTGCACGACGAAATGGCCGCGGTCATGGGTTCCCAGGCCAGCGACCTGAACCTCAACGTGCCGGCGCCGGCGATCATCCTGATGGCGGGATTGCAGGGCGCGGGCAAGACCACCACGGTCGCCAAGCTGGCCAAGCACCTGAAGGAACGGCGCAAGAAGAAGGTGATGGTGGTCAGCTGCGACGTTTACCGTCCGGCGGCAATCCAGCAACTGGAGACCCTGGCCAAGCAGGTCGACGTGTTGTTCTTCCCGAGTGAAGTGGGGCAGGACCCGGTCGCGATCGTGCGCGCGGCCATCTCCGATGCGCGCAAGAGTTTCGTCGATGTGCTGCTGGTCGACACCGCCGGCCGATTGGCCATCGACGAAGCGATGATGGCCGAGATCAAGGCCTTGCATGCGGCGATCAATCCGGTCGAGACCCTGTTCGTCGTCGATGCGATGACCGGCCAGGACGCGGCCAATACCGCGAAGGCATTCTCCGAAGCCTTGCCCTTGACCGGCGTGGTGCTGACCAAGACCGATGGCGACGCGCGCGGCGGCGCCGCGCTGTCGGTGCGCTACATCACCGGCCAGCCGATCAAGTTCGTCGGTGTCGGTGAAAAGCCCGATGGCCTGGACATCTTCCATCCCGATCGCGCGGCCAACCGCATCCTCGACATGGGCGACGTGCTGTCGTTGGTCGAGCAGGTCGAACAACAGGTCGACAAGGACAAGGCGGCGAAATTCGCCGAGAAGGTCGCCAAGGGCAAGAAGTTCGATCTCAACGACATGCGCGACCAGCTCGAGCAGATGCAGAACATGGGCGGCATCGCCGGCCTGATGGACAAGCTGCCGGGCATGGGCCAGATCCCGGACCACGTGAAGAGCCAGGTCACCGGCAAGGAAGTGCCGCGCATGGTCGCCATCATCAATTCCATGACCAAGAAGGAACGGCGCCATCCGGACCTGCTGAACGGCTCGCGCCGGGCCCGCGTGGCCAAGGGCTCGGGGACCACCCCGGCAGACGTGAACCGCATGCTCAAACAGTTCCAGCAAATGGAAAAAATGATGTCCAAGCTGTCCGCCGGCGGCATGAAAGGCATGATGCGCGGCATGAAGGGACTCATGGGCGGGGGCGGTGCCGGTGGTTTCCCCGGCGGTTTCCGCCGCTGAGCCAGGCCGGCGCCCTTGTGGGAGCGGCTTCAGCCGCGATAGCTCAGCGCCAAGGACATCGCGGCTAAAGCCGCTCCCACAGGTATATCGGCCAGGCTGAGCCGGGTTTTCTTAAGCGGCGCAATTAGTTATACTCTGCGGCTCCCCGGAGGCCCGAGCTTGATGCCCGGACCCCGGAAGCCATCCAGAACGACAGAGCACACCGAAAATGGTCAAGATTCGCCTGAGCCGCGGCGGCGCCAAGAAGCGCCCCTTCTACCACATCGTCGCCACCGATCATCGCAACAAGCGCGATGGCCGTTCGCTCGAGCGCCTGGGTTTCTACAACCCGGTGGCCAAGGGCGCTGAAAAGCGCGTCGAGTTGAACACCGACCGCATCAATCACTGGGTTTCCGAAGGCGCGCAGCTGACCGACAAGGTCCGCATGCTGGTCAAGGAAGCTGCAGGCCAGGCCGCGGCCTGAGCTCTTTCCTCGCGTCAACTCGCGGGGAACTCGCAATGACTCAAGAGCGCCGAATCCTGCTGGGCAGGGTCCTCGGCGCTTTTGGCGTTCGGGGCGA
>JBAZBG010000178.1:0-5572 GCA_041671585.1 Arenimonas sp.
AGAACGCCGCACCGAAGGTGTCCTTCACCGTGTAGTACGGGTGGAAGGCGATGCCGTCGCGCGGGATACCCGTCGCCGGGTCCTTGTTCTTCTTGATTTCGACGCCGTCCGGATTGTTCGAACCGACTTCGTGCAGCGCACCGATGTGCAGCACCACCAGCAGCAGGATGACCAGCGGCAGGGCGACCACGTGCAGGGCGAAGAACCGGTTCAGGGTCGCATCGGACACCAGGTAGTCGCCGCGAATCCACTCGGTCAGCTCCGGGCCGATCATCGGGATGGCGCCGAACAGGTTGATGATCACCTGTGCGCCCCAGTAGCTCATCTGGCCCCAGGGCAACACATAGCCCATGAACGCCTCGGCCATCAGGGTCAGGAAGATCAGCATGCCCAGGATCCAGACCAGCTCGCGCGGCTTCTGGTGCGAGCCGTAGATCATCGCGCGGAACATGTGCAGGTAGATCACGACGAAGAACAGCGACGCGCCGGTGGAATGCATGTAGCGGATGATCCAGCCGCCGGACACATCGCGCATGATGTATTCGACCGAAGCAAAGGCTTCCGCCGCGCTCGGCTTGAAGTGCATCGTCAGGAAGATACCGGTCACGATCTGCACGACCAACACCAGCATCGACAACACGCCGAAGTAGTACCAGAGGTTGAAGTTTTTCGGAGCGTAGTACTCCGACATGTGTTTGCGGTACACCGGCATCAATGCCGGCGCGCGCTCGTTTACCCAGTCCATCAGGCTGGCGATCGGATTCATTACGCGGCTCCCTTCGGCGCCACGCCGATGACCAGGTTGGTGTCGTCAACGAAATGGTAGGGCGGAATTTCCAGGTTCGACGGCGCCGGCACGCCGTTGTAAACGCGGCCGGCCAGGTCGAAGCGCGACTGGTGGCAGGGGCAATAGAAGCCGCCCTTCCATTGTGCGTCGAAGGGCTGCGGCAGCATCTCCGGCACGTAGCCCGGCACGCAACCCAGGTGGGTGCAGATACCGACGATGACGGCGATTTCCGGCTTGATGGCGCGGGCGTCGTTCTTGGCGAACTCCGGTGTCTGGTCGGGATTGTCCGACTTGGGATCCTTCAGGCGATCGTCGAGCGCGGGCAGCGCGCTCAGTTGCTCCGGCGAGCGCTTGAAAATCCACACGGGCTTGCCGCGCCACATGACGATCATGCGCATGCCGGGCTCGTTATCGATCTTGCTGATATCGACTTCCACCGGCGCGCCGGCGACTTGCGCTCGCGCGCTGGGTTTCCACGACGTGATGAAGGGAACTGCCGCAAAACCCACACCCACCGCACCCACCACCGCTGTCGTCGCCGTCAGGAAACGCCGGCGACCTGCGTGAACCTCATCGTTAGCCATTCGGCTCTCCGAGACTTGCTTGAATAGTTAGGATGGCGGACGACCCCGTCCCGCCAAAGACCGGCAATTGTAGCGGATGCACTTGGAGCGGAACAACGGCGGGGACGCGCGCAGCGTTGCGGCGGCCGTCCTGCGGCCGTCAGGGGCCCGCGAGGGCGGTACGGTAGCGGTCGGCAAGTTGGCCGACCCGCTGCACGTAGCGCTGGGTTTCCGAGTACGGCGGCACGCCGCCGTTGCGGTCGACGGCGCCTTCGCCGGCGTTATAGGCCGCGGCAACCAGAGTCAGGTTGGAGCTGTAGCGCTTCATCAGCCAGGCCAGGTACTTGACGCCGCCAGTGATGTTCTGGCTCGGGTCGAACGGGTCGCTGACGCCAAAGCGCGAGGCGGTTGCCGGGATCAATTGCATCAGGCCCTGCGCGCCGGCATGGGAAATCGCATTCGGCCGGTACGAGGATTCGGCGTGGATGATGGCCCGCACCACGGCTTCTTCGACCCCATACTGCTGCGCCGCGCGGCGGATTTCGTTGCTGTAGGCCAGGGTATTGAGCTTGATGCTGCCGAAGTTCACCCCCGGCATGACGCCGCAGGCGTAGCAGGTCTCGATGTAGCTGAAGAGCATCTTGGCGTGGGCCGCGCCGCGCGGACGGACGTTGGTGTAGTGCACCACGCCATCGCGCTCATAGCGGTAGACCGCGCCGCGCAGCACTTTGCTGCCGGCGGTCGCCTTGGCCGGCTGCATGACGGCGCCGCCCGGGGCCGACTGAAAAACGACCTTTTTGCCGGAGGCCGGAGCGCTTGGAACGTTGGTCGCGACAGGCGTGGTCGCCGCGACCGGTGTGGCGACGGGCGGCGCTTTCGCCGGCGAGAACCCGGAAATACGCGGCTTGTCGCTGCTACGCGCAATTGTCTTGCAAACGGCATTGGCAACCCGCTTGCTGGTGTAGTTGGGGACTCCATCCTGGCCGACGCAACGGTACAAGGTGCCCGCCGCCGCAGGTCCCGCGGCGAACATGAACGCCATAGCAATAAGGAGTGGTTTCCCCATTCGCCGGAGTTTCCCCCCTTCTTTCTGAAATTCCAAGTACTTAGCTCACAAAATTGCGATGGCTGCGGCGCTGGCGGGCATCTACAATAGGCGTCCCTTCAATCGTCCCGACCGGATTAACCGCCATGACCGGGAAACAAATCACCAGCCCGCCTCCCCTCGCCGGGGAGCCCGCTCCGGCCATGTCCGTCGCCAACCCTGCCGCGGGCAAGCTTTTCATCCGGACCCAGGGCTGCCAGATGAACGTGTACGACTCGGCCAAGATGGCCGACGTGCTCGCCGCCGAACATGGGTTGGAGCTGACCGAGGACGAGTCCGAAGCGGACGTGATCCTGATCAACACCTGCTCGATCCGCGAAAAGGCGCAGGAAAAAGTCTTTTCGCAACTTGGCCGCTGGAAGGCACTGAAGATCGCCAACGACGCCGTCATCATCGGTGTCGGTGGCTGCGTGGCCTCGCAGGAAGGGGAGTCGATCCTCAAGCGCGCGCCCTATGTGGACCTGGTGTTCGGCCCGCAAACCCTGCACCGCCTGCCGGCGATGATCCAGGCCCGGCGCGACACCGGCCGGCCGCAGGTGGACATCAGTTTTCCGGAAATCGAAAAATTCGACTGCCTGCCCGAGCCCCGCGCCGACGGCCCGACCGCGTTCGTGTCGATCATGGAAGGCTGCTCGAAATACTGCTCGTTCTGCGTGGTGCCCTACACCCGCGGCGAGGAAGTATCCCGCCCCTTCGACGACGTGCTGGCCGAGGTGGCGCAACTGGCCGCGCAGGGCGTGCGCGAAGTCAACCTGCTCGGCCAGAACGTCAACGCCTATCGCGGCCGGATGTTCGAATCCGAGCAGTTGGCCGACCTGGCCCTGCTGATCCGCGCCATCGCGCAGATCGAAGGCATCGGCCGCATTCGCTACACGACCTCGCACCCGCTGGAATTCAGCGACTCGCTGATCGAGGCGCATCGCGACGTGCCGCAGCTCGCCAGCTACCTGCACTTGCCGGTGCAGTCCGGCTCCGACCGTATCCTGAGCGCGATGAAGCGCAACCACACCGCGCTGGAGTACAAGGCCAAGCTGCGGCGCCTGCGCGAGGCCAAACCGGGCATCTGCATCAGCTCGGATTTCATCGTCGGTTTCCCGGGCGAAACCGACCAGGATTTCGCCGCGACGATGAAACTGATCGCGGACGTCGGCTTCGACCAGAGCTTTTCCTTCATCTACTCCAAGCGCCCGGGCACTCCCGCCGCGAACCTGCCCGACGAGACCCCCGCCGAGGTCAAGAGCGAGCGGCTGAAACGGCTGCAGGCGGTGCTCAACGACAATGCCAAGGCGATCGCCCAGGCGATGGTCGGCACCGTGCAACGGGTGCTGGTGGAGAAGACCAGCACCCGTGATCCGGGCGAATTCACCGGCCGGACAGAAAACATGCGCTACGTTAATTTCACCGGGACTCCGCGCATGATCGGGCAGTTCGTCGATGTGCTGATCACCGAGGTCATGGCCAATTCGCTGCGTGGGCGAGTGGTGACGACGGATGAACTGGCGGCCTGAGCCCTTCGGAGCTGAATGAGCAATTCCCAAACTCATCGCGACTTCACGCTGCAACCGGAAGACGCCGAGCGCCTGGCCAACCTCGCCGGCCCGTTCGATGAGCACCTGCGGCAGATCGAATTGCGCCTGGGCGTGGAAATCGCCAATCGCGCCAATGTGTTCCGGGTGACCGGCGAATCGGAAGCGGCGAGGTCCACGGAAAACCTATTGCGCAGCCTGTACGAGGATGCCGATTCGGAACCGCTGGACCCGCACAAGATCCACCTGCGCATGAACGCGGCCAACGTCGACCGCCTGCGGGAGAACGAGGGTTTCGAGCCGCAGGAAATCAGCATCAAGGTCAAGCGCGGCTACGTGAAGGGGCGCGGCGCCAACCAGGCGAAATACCTGCACGCCATCGCCACCCACGACATCAATTTCGGCATCGGACCGGCCGGCACCGGCAAGACCTTCCTGGCGGTGGCCAGCGCCGTCGAAGCCCTGAACGAGTCCCGTGTGCAGCGCCTGCTGCTGGTGCGCCCGGCGGTCGAGGCCGGCGAAAAACTCGGCTTCCTGCCGGGCGATTTGTCGCAAAAGGTCGATCCCTACCTGCGTCCACTCTACGACGCGCTGTTCGAAATGCTCGGCGTGGAGAAAGTCGCCAAGCTGATCGAACGCAGCGTGATCGAGATCGCGCCGCTCGCGTATATGCGCGGCCGCACCTTGAACGACGCCTACGTGATTCTCGACGAGGCGCAGAACACCAGCATCGAGCAGATGAAGATGTTCCTGACCCGCATCGGCTACGGCTCCACGGCGGTAATCACCGGCGACCTGTCGCAGGTCGACTTGCCGAAGAGCCAGAAGTCGGGGCTGAACGATGCCATCGACGTGCTCAGAGGGCTCGATGGCATCAGCTTCACTTTTTTCACCGCGCGCGACGTGGTGCGGCATCCCCTGGTGGCGCGGATCGTCGAGGCGTACGACGCGCGCGACGGCCGCCTGGATCACGAGAGCTGAACTGTTTCTTGCGGGCGCGCAAGGGCCGCGGCACGTCACTTTCAATGGGGGTAATATCCAGCCATGACTCAGGGACCGATCCAACTGGACGTCAGTGTCAGCTACGGCCTGCCGCGCACCGGCCTGCCCTCCGCGGCGAGCTTCAAACGCTGGGCCGCCGCCGCCTGCGAAGGCCGCATCCGCAAAGCCGACCTGGCCATCCGCCTGGTCGACAGCAAGGAGGGCATATCGCTGAACCGGCACTATCGCGGCAAGGATTGCGCCACCAATGTCCTCAGTTTCCCGGCCGAGCTGCCCACGGGCGTCGAGTTGCCGATGCCGCTGCTGGGCGACCTGGTGATCTGTGCGCCGGTGGTGGCCCGTGAAGCCGAAGAACAAGGCAAGCCGCTGAACGCCCATTTTGCGCACCTGACAGTGCACGGCGTGTTGCATTTGCTCGGCCTCAACCACGAGGACGACCGCGAAGCCGACGCCATGGAGCTCCTGGAGCGCGAAATCCTCGCCGGCCTCGGCTACGCCGACCCCTACACGGAAACCTGACGCCCCGTGGAAGCGGCTTCAGCCGCGATTTCCACCCCCCTGTAGGAGCGGCTTCAGCCGCGATTTCCGC
>JBAZBG010000179.1:0-5551 GCA_041671585.1 Arenimonas sp.
CGACGCTATCGGTCGCCGTGCGCCGCCTCGCCCAGATCGCCGCCACCAGCGCCCGCACCTCCTAACCCCGTTGGAGCGGCTTCAGCCGCGATGCCTCTCCGGGTTGTCCGGGTGGAGAAGCATCGCGGCTGAGGCCGCTCCTACATTGGTGTTCGCGGGTGAGGTAATCTTTGGCTATCCAAGGATGTGGACCATGACCCTGCCGGCCGAACCGAAGATCGCCTTTCTAGCCAGCAATACACCGGAGGCTGCGGAGGCGCTGGCGGTACTGACGGCCGCGCACCAGCAACACGCGCCGGTCGACGCCGATGTCCTGTGCGCGCTTGGTGGCGACGGCTTCATGCTGCAATGCCTGCATCAACACGCCGAGCACGGACTGCCGGTGTTCGGCATGAAGCTCGGCGCCGTCGGCTTCCTGATGAACCAGTATCGCCCCGATGAACTGCTGCGCCGGCTGCACGCTGCCGAGCCGGCGGTGTTGCGGCCGCTGGAAATGGTTGCGGTGACCGAAGCCGGCACCACCATTGCGCTGGTGGCGTACAACGAAGTCTCGTTGCTGCGGCAGACACGGCAGACCGCGCACCTGCGCGTGCATCTCAACGGCCAGGTCCGCCTGGACGAGCTGGTCTGCGACGGCGCGCTGGTGGCCACGCCGGCCGGCAGTACGGCCTACAACTACTCCGCGCACGGGCCGATCCTGCCGCTGGGCTCCTCGGTGATCGCGCTGACGCCGATCGCCGCGTTCCGCCCACGCCGCTGGCGTGGCGCGCTGTTGCGCGCAGACACCGAGATCAAGCTGGAAATCCTCGATCCATACAAGCGGCCGGTCAGCGCCACCGCCGATTCGCACGAAGTGCGCAACGTGGTCGAGGTGCGCATTCGCGAATCGCGCGACCGCACGGTTACCTTGCTGTTCGATCCGGAGCACAATCTGGAAGAACGCATTCTCAACGAGCAATTCGTCACCTAGCCGCATGGTATGGATGCTTCCATTTCCCAGGCACCCGACAAACTGGTCGTAGCCATCACGGCGCGGGCCCTGTTCGACCTGGAGAAGGGCCACGCGCTGTTCGAAGGCGAGGGCCTGGATGCCTACGCCAAGCACCAGCGCACGCACGAAGACGACATCCTCGAGCCAGGCATCGCGTTTCCGTTGGTAAGAAAGCTGCTGGCCATGAATGCCGGCGCGCCGCCGGAGGCGCCGCGCGTGGAGGTAGTGCTGCTTTCGCGCAATTCCTCCGATACCGGCCTGCGCATCTTCAACTCGATCGAACACTTCAAGCTGGGGATCGCGCGCGCCGTATTCACCAGCGGCGCACCGACCACCCCTTACATCCATCCCTTTGGCGCGCAATTGTTCCTCTCGGCCAATCCCGAATCGGTGCGTTATGCGCTGCAGCATGGCGTGGCGGCGGCGACCATCCTGCCGGCCAAGGCGGCCGCTCAGGTACACGACCAATTGCGCATCGCCTTCGATGGCGACGCCGTGATCTTTGGCGACGAATCCGAGCGTGTATCGCAGGCCGACGGCCTGGCCGCGTTCCATGCCCATGAGACCGAACGCGCCCACGAACCGCTGAGTGGCGGACCGTTCCGTGGTTTTCTCGCCGCCCTGCATGCATTGCAGTCGGCGTTTCCGCCGGATCATTCGCCGATTCGCACGGCGCTGGTCACCGCGCGTTCCGCGCCGGCGCACAAACGGGTAATCCTGACCCTGCGCGAGTGGGGAGTGCGCCTGGACGAAGCGCTCTTCCTCGGCGGGCGCGACAAAGGTCCCTTCCTGGAGGCCTTCGGCGCCGATATTTTCTTCGATGATTCGCAACAGAATGTGCAGAACGCCCGTCGTCACGTTGCGGTCGGCCACGTGCCGCACGGCGTCAGCAACCCAGCGGAGGATTGAGCCAATGTTCGGAGAAGTCGGGGCTGCGCCGCATTACTGATTCTTGACCTCGATGACCCTAACGTAAACGGTGAATGGCAAATAGGCGGGCCCGCAGCGCAGCCAGCGGCTGCGGATGCGATGATTGGGACGGTTTTAGAAGAAGAACTGAATTCATGCGCAGCAATCGTGCACCGCCGGCCGGAGCGGCAGATTCGCGATGAGTCGCAAGTCCGAACTGTTGAATTTTTCCCGCCTGCGCGCGTACTTCCGCCGCCGGGCGTCGCTGGACCGCAGGCACGGCAACGAGCCGGCGCTGCGCTCGGAGCTTTTCAGCGCCGACCAGATGGAGCGTCACGGCCAGGCGCTGGCGACCGCGCACCGGCTGAGCACCGGCCGCTACCCGGACCTGCTGCTGGCGCGGCTGGCCGACAACGAAGCGGTACTCATCGATGCCTGCCAGCGACTGACGGCGGTCACCGGGGAAAGCCGTCGCATCTCACCGGCGGCCGAATGGCTGCTCGACAACTTCTACCTGATCGAAGAGCAGATCCGCATCGCGCAGCGGCATCTGCCCAAGGATTACAGCCGCGAGCTGCCGAGGCTGGCGCGTGGTCCGTCGACGGCGATGCCGCGTGTCTACGACATCGCGCTGGAGGCGATTGCCCACGGCGACGGCCGCGTCGATGCCGAAAGCCTGCGCCGCTTCGTGGCGTCGTATCAATCGGTCGCGCCCTTGAAACTGGGCGAGCTCTGGGCGATTCCGATCATGCTGCGCCTGGCCCTGATCGAGAACCTGCGTCGGGTTGCCGCCCGTGTCATTGCCGAGAAGATCGACCGTAGCCTGGCCGAGAACTGGGCCGACCAGTTGATGGATGTCGCCGAGCGCGATCCGAAGAGCGTGGTGCTGACAGTCGCCGACATGGCGCGGTCGGACCCGCCAATGAGCAGCGCCTTCGTCGCCGAGTTGACGCGCCGGCTGGTGGGGCAGAGCCCGGCATTGGCGCTGCCGCTGACCTGGACCGAGCACTGGCTGTCCGAAGCCGGCCACACCATCGAATACCTTGTGCAGTTGGAGGCGCAGCAACAGGCCGCCGACCAGGTTTCGATCGGCAACAGCATCGGCAGCTTGCGCGCGCTGTCGGCGATCGACTGGCGCGAATTCGTCGAATCGATGAGCCTGGTCGAGCACACGCTGCGGCTGGACCCGGCCGGCGTTTATTACGCCATGGACTTCGCCACCCGCGACCAGTATCGCCATGTGGTGGAGGCGCTGGCCAGGCGCAGCGGCGCTACCGAGCCGGAGGTCGCGCGCGCCGCCGTCGAGCTGGCGCGGATGGCGCAGTCGCCGGAGGGCGACCTGCGCGTCGGCCACGTTGGATTCTATTTGCTCGACGAAGGCCTGGCGCAGTTGCAAGCGAAAGTCGGCGCCCGCCAGCGACCGCTGGAATCGTTGCGACGGCGCGGCCGCCGCGCTCCGCTGTCGATCTACCTGGGGTCGATATTCCTGCTGACAGGGCTGTTTGCGCTGCCCTTGTTGAACGCGGCGCGCGACGGCGGCTGGCATGGCTGGGTGCTGTTGCCAATCGCGCTGGTCCTGCTGCTGGCGACCAGCCAGCTGGCGGTAGCCCTGGTCAACTGGCTGACGACATTGCTGGTGCGGCCACGCGGCTTGCCACGAATGGATTTTTCCAAGGGCATTCCAGTCGACGCGCGCACTCTGGTCGTGGTTCCTACCCTGCTCACAAGTGAGCAGGGAATCGCCGATCTGGTCGAAGCCCTTGAAGTCCGTTACCTGGCCAACCGCGAACAGCATCTGTATTTCGGTCTGCTCACCGATTTCCTCGACGCGCCGCACGAAGCGATGCGCGATGACGAGACCTTGCTGCAGCGCGCCGGTCAACTCATCGAGGAGTTGAACCGCAAGTACGCCGAGGACGAAGACCGCTTCTTCCTGTTCCATCGGCCGCGGCTCTGGAATCCCGGCGAAGGCGTCTGGATGGGCTACGAGCGCAAGCGCGGCAAGCTCGCCGATCTCAATTCCCTGCTGCGTGGCAGCGGCTGGGAAAAATTCTCCCGGATCGTCGGCGATATCGGCGTGCTGGCCGGCGTCAGGTACGTCATCACGCTGGACACCGATACCCAGTTGCCGCGCGAGACGGCCGCCCAGTTCATCGGCGCGATGGAGCACCCGCTCAACCGTCCGCGCCGAGACCCGCAGACAAAGTTGATTACCGGTGGTTACGGCATCCTGCAGCCGCGTATCGGCATCAGCTTGTCGAGCACGGCGCGCTCGGCCTACGCCCGTGTATTCGGCAGCGATGCCGGCGTGGACCCGTATACGCGCGCCGTCTCGGACGTGTACCAGGACCTGTTCCAGGAGGGTTCCTACATCGGCAAGGGCATCTACGATGTCGATGCCTTCGAGTGCGCGCTGGGCTGCCGTTTTCCCGATAACACCATTCTCAGCCACGATCTGGTGGAGGGTTGCCATGCACGTTCCGGCTTGCTCAGCGACGTGCAGTTGTACGAAGAATATCCGGCCACGTATCGCACTGACGTGAGTCGCCGGGAACGCTGGATTCGCGGCGACTGGCAATTATTGCCATGGCTGATGCCGTGGGTGCCGACGCAGTCGGGTGCACGTGCGCGCAATGCGCTGTCGGCGCTGTCCCTGTGGAAGCTGTTCGATAACCTTCGCCGCAGCCTGGTCCCGGCCGCGCTGGTGCTGTTGTTCGTGTTCGGCTGGTCGATGTTGTCTTCATCGGCGCTCTGGACGTTCGCAATGCTGGCCATCGTCCTTCTGCCGCCGTTGTTGTCTTCCGTGCACGAGCTGGTGCGACCGCCACCCGACATCCGGATCGAACAACACGTTGCGATCGCGGCGCGGTCGGCGGGAAGGCATCTGCTTCGCTTGCTGCTGATGCTGGCCTGGCTGCCGCACGAAGCGTTCTACACGCTGGATGCGATCGCGCGATCGCTCTGGCGGATGGCGGTCAGTCGCCGCGGCCTGCTGCGCTGGAAGCCGTCCAGTGAAGACGAGCGCGGCGGCGGCGACGACCTGCCGGCCCTGATCAGGATGATGTGGATCGGCCCGTTGCTGGCCTGGGCGGTGGCGCTCATCCTGTGGCTGCGACACCCGGCCGCGTTGCTGGTCGCGCTGCCGATCCTCCTGCTGTGGTTCGCCTCGCCGGTTATTTCCTGGTGGATCAGTCTGCCGCGCACGCGCGTGCAGGTGCAGTTGAACGCCGAGCAGCTGCGCTACCTTGGCCGCTTGGCGCGCAAGACCTGGGCGTTCTTCGAAGCGCACGTCGGTCCCGAGGACAACTGGCTGCCGCCCGACAACGTGCAGGAGCTGCCGATGGAAGTGGTTGCCCATCGCACTTCGCCGACCAACATCGGACTGGCCTTGCTGGCCAACCTTGCGGCCCACGATTTCGGCTACCTGAGCATCGGCCGCCTGCTGGACCGGACCGCGAACACGCTCGGCAGCATGCTGGCCCTGGAACGTTATCGCGGGCACTTCTACAACTGGTACGACACGCAGACCTTGCTGCCCTTGTCGCCGCGCTACGTGTCCTCGGTCGACAGCGGCAACCTGGCCGGACACCTGCTCACCCTGCGGCCGGGACTGCTGGACTTGGCCGACGAACGCCTGCTGAGCGCGCGGCT
>JBAZBG010000180.1:0-5505 GCA_041671585.1 Arenimonas sp.
TGTCCTTCTTGAGTGAAGCCACTACTTCCTTGACCTCCTGGACGCGATCCTTGTGCGCGACCAGGACGGCATCGTCGGTATCGATCACCACGACGTCGGTCAATCCGATCAGCGCGATCAGGCGCTTGTCGCCGATGGCCAGGGTGTCGCGGCAATCGCGGGCGATGACATCGCCGCGATGGGCATTGCCGTTGCCATCCTGCTCGACCACCGACCACAGCGCCGACCAGGAGCCAACATCGTTCCAGCCCACGTCGATCGGCAGGATCGCGGCACGATCGGTCTTTTCCATCACCGCGTAGTCGATCGAGTCCGCCGGGCAGGCGGCGAAGGATTCGCGGTCCAGGCGCAGGAAATCGGCATCGACCGTGGCCTTTTCCAGCGCCTTGCGCGCCTGTTCGACCATCGCGGGCTGGGACTTGCCGAGTTCTTCCAGGTAGCGCGACGCGCGGAACGCGAACATGCCGCTGTTCCAGAAATATTCGCCGCTGGCGACGTAGGTTTCCGCGGTGGGAAGGTCCGGCTTCTCGACGAAACGCAGCACGGCGCGCACGCCTTCGCCCGCGGCCGCCTTGATGTAGCCATAGCCGGTCTCGGCGGCGGTCGGCACGATACCGAAGGTCACCAGGCTGCCCGCTTCCGCAGCGGAAACGGCGGCCAGGACCGCTTCGCAAAAGCCGGCCTCGTCGGCGATCACGTGGTCGGACGGAAGCACCAGCAGCACCGGATCCTCGCCCGCGTCCATCGCCTTGAGCGCCGCCACGGCGATGGCCGGCGCGGTGTTGCGGCCAACCGGTTCCAGGATCAGCGCCGACGGCTTGGCGCCGACCAGGCGCAGCTGCTCGGCCACCAGAAACCGGTGTTCTTCATTGGCCACCACCAGCGGCGCCTCGGCGCCCGGCAGGCCGCGCAGGCGCAGCCAGGTCATCTGCAGGAGCGAGTGCTCGCCGAGCAAGGGCAGGAACTGCTTGGGATGCGATTCCCGGGAAAGCGGCCAGAGCCGTGTGCCGGAGCCGCCGGAGAGGATGACAGGGATCAGGGCGCTCATGAAAAACCGGAGGAAAAATGGTCGCCCATATTGCCATGGGTCGGCTCGGCTTCGCGCGTAGGGCCAGCCTTCCTTCATACTTCAGCCATCGTTCTCAAACGGAATAGCCGATGCCACTGACCTCGCGCGAGCGCTCGCGCCTGACCTGGACCCGCCTTGTCCTCGATGATCCCACCCTCGACCTGGAACGGGCCTCGGCCGACGCCAGTTTTCGCAGCTACTGGCGCACGCAGTCCGGCGGACAAACCTGGATCGTCATGGACGCCCCGCCGGAGCAGGAAGACATCCGGCCCTGGCTGGACATCGCGCAGCGGCTGAACGCCGCCGGTTTGCACGCGCCGCACGTCCACGCCGCCGACGCCGAACTGGGCTTCGTGCTGATGTCCGACCTTGGCGGCAGGCTGTACCTGCCGGAATTGAACCAGGGCAGCGCCAAATCACTGTATGGCGATGCCCTGGACGCGCTGCTGGTGATGCAGACGAAGATCGACAGCAGCGACCTGCCGCCCTACGACGAGCAACGGCTGGTGGCGGAAATGGAATTGCTGCCGGAATGGTTCCTGCAGCGGCACCTGGGCTATACCCCCGAGTGCGAGGAATGGGATGTCATCGAATCGGCGTTCCGGGCGCTGGTCGACAGTGCGCAGCGGCAGGAACAGGTTTTCGTTCATCGCGACTACCACTCGCGCAACCTGCTCATCTGCGAATCGAACAACCCGGGCATCCTGGATTTCCAGGACGCCGTGCGCGGTCCGATCACCTACGACCTGGTGTCGCTGCTGCGCGATTGCTACATCGCCTGGCCGGACGAGGATGTCTACCGTTGGGCCGAAGAATATCGCCTCAAACTGGTCGCGGCCGGCGTCACCCAGGTCGACGCCGCCACGTTCCGGCGTGGCTTCGACCTGATTGGCCTGCAGCGGCATATCAAGGTGCTCGGCATTTTCTGCCGGCTCTGGTATCGCGACGGCAAGCGCGGGTATCTCAACGATCTGCCGCTGGTCTGGCAGTACACGAAGCAGATCGGCTCGCGCTACGAAGAGACGGCGCCGCTGATCGCCCTGATCGAGCGCATCCTCGGCGATCGCGACATCACCCAGCCACTCGCATGACCCCCCACCCAAAAATCCTTGTAGGAGCGGCTTCAGCCGCGATTGCCATTGAGCTGGGCAAGCAATCGCGGCTGAAGCCGCTCCCACACGCGGAGCGCTGACATGCGGGCGCTGATTTTTGCGGCGGGCAAGGGCGAGCGGATGCGACCGTTGACCGAGCGCACGCCGAAACCCTTGCTGGAAGCCGGCGGCAAGCCCTTGATCGTCTGGCACCTGGAAAAACTCGCCGCGATGGGCGTGCGCGATGTCGTGGTCAATACCTCGTGGCTGGCGCATTGTTTCGAGCCGGCACTCGGCGATGGCTCGCGCTGGAACCTGCGGCTGCACTACTCCACCGAAGGCCCCGAGCCGCTGGAAACCGGCGGCGGCATGCACCATGCGCTGCGCCTGCTCGGCCCCGGCCCGTTCATCGCGGTCAATGGCGATATCTGGACCGATTTCGAACTCCGCCGGCTGCCGCGCGAGCCCGCCGGCCTGGTGCACCTGGTGATGGTGGACAATCCCGCGCAACATCCGCGCGGTGATTTTCATCTGGACTCCGCCGGCCTCCTGCATGACGGCGGCACGCCGAAATTGACCTACTCCGGTATCGGCGTCTATCGCCCCGAACTATTCGACGACTGGCAACAGGTTATCGGCACGGTCGCCGGAGTTGAACAGACGCCGCCGCGATTCAAGCTCGCACCATTGCTGTCAGCGGCCATGCAAAAGCAACTGGCGACCGGCGAGTACCACCGGGGACGCTGGACCGATGTCGGCACTCCCGAGCGGCTGGCGCAACTGGATGAATCGCTGCATTGTTGAAGCTTCGCGGCTAAAGCCGCTCCCACATGTTTAGCGGGCAGGCCCGGCGCTACCGGGCGAATTCTCCAGCACGCTACGCAGGAACGGCACGGTGATGCGCCGTTGCGCGGCGAGGCTCTCGTGGTCGAGCCGATCGAGCAGCGCCGTGAGCGTGCCGAGGTCGCGACCGACGCGACGAAACAGGTAATCGAGCACGGCATCGTCCAGCTCCAGCCCGCGTCGCGCGGCGCGCTGGCGAAGCACCTGGCGGCGACCGTTTTCATCCAGCGGCTCCAGGGCGACGCGCGTGCACTGCTCCAGTCGCGATACCAGATCGGGCAACTTCAACGGCAACGCGGCCGGCATGGCGGCCGCCGCGTAGATCAGCTGCGCACCGCTTTGACGCGCGGCGTTGTGGAAGTGAAACAGGGCAACTTCATCTTCGACGTTGCCGGCGACGGCATCCACGCCGTCGAGACAAACCAGTCCGGATTCGCCCAGCCCGAGCAGCGCATGTTCCAGGTGCCCGGCCAGCATTGCCAGTGGCAGGAAAATCGCCGGCCGGCCCGCGAGCCTGGCTTCGGCGCACGCGGCCAGTTGCAGATGGGTCTTGCCGCTGCCGCCCGGACCGGCCAGATACAGCCAATCGTTGCGCTCGCCGCGCGCGACCGCCCCGAGCAGCTCGCGCAGTTCGACGCTGCCCTCGAAGGCAGCGAGCTGCTGGTCGGCCGGGAATTTCAAGGCCAGCGGAATTTGCGAACTCACGGAATCAGGCCGGGGGCAAAGGCTCGGGAACGCCGTGCGGCGAAGGGCCGGCCGGCTCCAGGATCACCACGCCAGGATCGGTTGCAGCGATCTCCGCACCGTACAACCCGCTCTGCGTGTAGCGTTCGTGTGCGTAACGCAGCAGCACCATCGCCACTGCCGCCACCGGCAGGGCCAGCAGCACGCCGAGGAAACCGAACAATTGGCCGCCGGCCATGATCGCGAAGATCACCGCGACCGGATGCAGGCCGATTCGGTCGCCGACCAGCCAGGGAGTCAGCACGAAACTCTCGAGCGTTTGCCCGACGGCAAAAACCGCAAGTACCAGCGTCAGATGCATCGGATCGCCGTGCTGGACCAGGGTCGCCAATACCGCCGCGCTGACGCCGACGAAGGCGCCCAGGTACGGAACGAAGCTGACCAGCCCGGCGACGAAGCCGATCAACAGACCGAGGTCCAGGCCCACTGCCCACAGTCCGACGGCATAGATGCTGCCCAGCGAGACCATCACGCTCAACTGGCCGCGAATGAATCCGCCCAGCACCTGGTCGGACTCCTGCGCCAGGCGGGTGACGGTGGGCAACATCGGTCGCGGCAACAGCCAACGCACGCGATCGATCATCACGTCCCAGTCGCGCAGGAAATAGAAGGTCAACACCGGCACCAGGGCGATGTTGGCGAGGATGCCGAACAGGGCCAGGCCGGACGATGACAGTCCGCCCCAGACGGTGATCGCGATGCCACCCGCTTCTGCCCAATGGCTCTGGATGAGGGCGAACAGATAACTCGGGTCGATGTACTTGGCCAGGTCGACATGGAAGCGCTTCTCGATCCACGGCACCGCGGCATCTCGCACCCATGCCGCGAATCGCGGCAGCGAATCGATCAGGTATTGCACCTGGTCCCAGAGCAATGGCAACAGCACCAGCAACGCCAGCGCCAACAGCACGGTCATGACGACGAAGACGATGACCACGGCGATGCCGCGCGATCTTCCGGCGCGCTCCAGCCGGTCGACCAGCGGATCGCCCAACCAACCCAGCAATGCGGCGATGACGAACGGGGTGAGGATCGGCCCGAGCAACCAGAGCAACGCCCCCAATACCAGGACCAGGGCGACCCATTGCCAACGCCGTGTATCGGTCGGATTCATCGTTTCCTCCCGCGCATGCGCCAGGCGCGCAGTCCGTAGCGCAGTACGTAGTCGCCACCACTGGCCAGGGTCACAGCCGCGGTCGCGAACGTCAGCGGCTGCACCAGGACGTGCGCTGCATCGATGTGCGCCAGGTGCGCCAGCATCAACGCGATCAGCACCAGCTGCGCTACCGTCGTTAGCTTGCTGATGGTGGTTGGCGCCGCTTCAAACGAACCGTTCAAGCGCCACCACACGAGGGAGCCAAGCAGGATGATCACGTCACGGCCGATAACCACCGCCAACATCCAGGTTGGCAATTCGCCGGCCCACCACAAGCCAAAAAAACAGACGCTGACCAACAGCTTGTCGGCGATCGGATCGAGCACTCCGCCGAGCGCCGAGCGCCAGCCAAAACGCCTGGCCAGGAAGCCGTCCAGCGCATCCGATGCCCCGGCCGCCAGCGCCAGCCAGAACGCCGGCGCGAAACGGCCATTCATCAACAGCCACAGCAAGGGCAACGACACCACCAGGCGCCCGATGGTGATCGCATTCGGAATGAAACTGGGGGTCATTGCAGGATAAATCGGGGCACGCTGCGGGCGCCAGCGGCGGCGGCTTCGTCGGTCTCAGAGGACGAGCGCAAGATGCTGCCGGTCGCGATC